>JALUEN010000058.1 GCA_027052755.1 bacterium
TTTCCACATAGTTTTCCACATACTTTTCCACATGGTTTCCACATAGTTTTCCACATACTTTTCCACATCACGCTAAGCTTTTCCACAATTTTTCCACAGGTTTTCCACAGAAAATCGCCACTTTTCCACAGGGTTTCCACATGGTTTCCACATACTTTTCCACAGGTTTTCCACATAGTTTTCCACAGAGGCGGTTTTAAAGATGATAGATGTTACTTCTCCTTTTGTCGCTATAGATTAGGAGAGGAATAGGGATAGGACTTAAAGAACTGGTTGATAATAGGGAGGTATAAGTTAGATAAGGAGGAGAAGCCTATGTTAAAGCTGATAAAGAGGGGCTTTAGATTAAAATCTAAGCTCTCCCCTGATGAGCTCCTGTCCATATTCTTCAGCTCTCTGGGGAGTCTAAAGAGGATATGGCTCAATGAGGCGCTCCTTCGTAAGGTAAGCGAGATATTAAAACTAGATATAGATCAGTTAAAAACTCAGATAAACAGAAGGGATCTCTATAATAACGCTATTATATTCTCGGAAGATGAGAAGATAGGTTTAGTCTATTCCTATAACGAGGACTTAGGAGACTTGAGCCTCTTTCTCGTGTTCCATGAGGACATGTTAGATCAAGTGGTTAACTTGATCAATAACTTGAGGGATCATTCGGTTGAGGTTTATCCTACCTTTTATCATCAATACTACCCAGTTTTGATAAGGGAGAGTGAACCTTATAGCCCTACTGAGAGAGAGCTTGAGGTAGCCGAACTACTTTATGATAAAGAGCTTAGAAATATCTCAATGAAGATAGTTGAGAATAAGCTTGATTACAAGCCTGAAGAGCTTAGGCGATGGGAGGACTTCTTGACGAAGTTATCTGATAATAACCTTTTGAAGATAAATTTTATAGCTTATTGTAGAGAGAGCAGGGAGAGGATCTTCGCTGGCTCTGGCGTACGAGGTTTTTTAGAGTTGATGAAGGGAACCCTTTACTGTCCCTTCTGTGGAAAGAGCATAAAGGATGAGGAGATAGAGTTTAAAGTAATACCTACTATATTCTTCTCCACTATCCTTAAGAAGAGGTTGTGGTTTAAAGCTCTAATTCACCGAATTATCGCTCGTGAGCTTCCCGGAGCTCAGTTCTTCCTACTACCACCTGATAACGAGAGACTAGTTGTCTTTTACAAGAACTTGTTAATGATAACTGAGGCGTTCCCTAGGGAGTTGAACCTGCTTGAGCTTCAGAGCTTAATCAGGGAAGCGGAGTTCTTGAAAGCTAACGTGCTCTTACTCTTCCCATTTGAAGGGGTTAATGATGTGGTGAACAAGTTCTTGGAGAGGTACTTAGCCTCTCACAAGCACACGCTTACTATATTGATGTATAACTCCCTTGAAGAGTTTCAGGAATCTTGGAACCACTTCAAGGAGAAGCTGGATAAGTTAGTCATAGAGAACATAGAGATGAACGTTGAGGTGAAGCTTAACCTTAGAAACCTCTTGAGGATGAAGCTTTTAGAGAAGGAGATGACCGAACTATCTAAGCTTGAGGACGAAATAGAGAAGGTTAACTGGGAAAAGCTAAAGGAGAACTTCCTGATTTACAACGATGACCTGGAGATATTAGAGAGAGGTAAGGGAATAGAGGCGCTTGTTAAGCCTAAAGAAGTTGAAAGAGAAGTTGCGATCCAATCTGAGGCTGAGAGGTTGGCTGAGGTTATCGCTAAACCTGAACCTGAGGTTAGGTCTAGTACTGAGCTTGAAATTGAGGCTAAAGCTGAAACAGAAAGTCTAACACCTGAACTTAGGGTGTCAGAGCAGAAAACAGAACGGCTAGAGGCTCTGGAACCCAAAGATACTAAACTTGAGGAGGATATTATCTTAAAGATGCTGGAGGAAGCTAAGCCATCTACTCCCGAATCCTCTGTTGAAATCTCTCCTGAGCCTCAAACTTTGGAACATCAGCTTGAAACTCCTAAATCGCTTGAGACTCCTGAGTCCAGAGCTTCTGAACTTGGAACTGCTGAGGATGAAACTTCTCCTAGTCAAGAGGTTGATTTAGTAGATGCTAAGGAAGAAGGATTTTCCCAAGCGATCACTTCAAAGGAAGTGCTTGAGGAAGGTGTGGAGGAGAGATTAGAAGGGATACTTGAGGAGATCTCTCAAGATCTGAGAAGAGAAGAGGCTCAGATCGTTGAGGAACCTTTGCAAGTTGAACCTGAGCCCTCTCCTGAGGTGTCTCCAGAGATTCCTACTGAAACCTCATCGGAGCCTCCACTGGATCTATCAACGGAAGTTTCGGAAAACTTGGAAACTGCAGAGATCTCAGGGACCACAATCTCTGAGGAGAAAATCTCTCAAGAGACAAGTGAGGAAATCTCTGAGGAGATACCTGTAAAGGATGTGGACATATCACAGGGAACTTCTTTTGAGTTTAAAGTAGAGGAGAAGTCAGAGGAGATAGAGGAGGTTAGCGAGGAGCTTGAGAAGCGCCTTGAGGGAATAATAGAGGAACTTAAAGATGAACTTAAGGAGAGAGCGGAGGAAACTGATGCTGAGAAAATAGAGGAGATAATTAAAGGGGAGTCCTCTCAGAGTGAGGAGATTACTCAGGAAACAACTGAGATTGTTGAGGAGATCTCTCCTGTAGAGACTAAGATAACTGAGGAGTTTTCAGAGGAGAAGACCTCTGAACCTAGCCTGGAGGAGATTGGAGCTTCTTCTGAGGAGTTAGCTAGGAAGGAGACGGAGGAAGAGATTAAAGAGCTATCAGAGGAATCTGAGGCGATCTCCATTGGGCTTACCGAACCTCAACCTGAAGCTAAATCTGAGGTCACATCTGAAGCCTCACTTGAAGCCGAGCCCCAGATTGAGTCTCAACCTGAAGCTGAAGTTAAAACTGAGCCTACTGAACCAGAGCCTGAGAAGGTTGGGAGAGAGGTTGAGGAGATCTTAGAGAGCGCAGCAGAAGAAATTGAAGCTAAAGAGGTGGAGATTGAGGCAGAAAGCCTTCCTGAGACCGGAGCTGAGATTAGAGCTGAAACAGTTGAGGTACCCCATGAGATAGCTCCTGAGAAACTTTCTTACAACGAGATAATAAGCTATGTTAACCAAATCCTAGGTGATCTCAAGACCGGTAAGCTCTATCAGAGCGGATCCTTGTCTAAATTAAAAGATTTTAATTCCGTGCTGTATGATCCTAAGAAGAGGATGGTCTTAATCGCTGGTGAACGCGAGCTAAACTCTTGGCTACTGAGCAGTTACTCATGGGATGTCTTCGTTAAACTAGTGTCTAAGTTAAAGGCTATGAAAGTGAAACCTATTAGCTGGCTCCACCTTCTAGATGATCAACGTGAGTGGTTGATCTTTAGTTTCGGAAATATGACCTTTAACCTCTACAGGCCTAGCGGGTTAAGGAGTTTGAGAATAGGAGATGTTGAGACCTTTAACGAGGGGATAGATAAGCTTCTCGCTAGAGATGAGATCATAATGATAGCGGGATATAGAGATGACTTAATCCCGCTATACACCTACGTTAAAGGAGGAAAACAACTTACTAAGAAACAACAGGTACTCTACGGCACATCAGTTATTAACCTGAAAAAGGTCATAGATTCTACGCTAAAAGAGGTGCTTAAGGATCTAGATGGCTATCAGGGAGCTGTCAGTTACGTCCTACTCTTCCAAGATAGAATACTTCAATTAGTTGACCTAGGAGATGGTAAGGTGGGGGCTATCTGGATGGCTGGATATGATACAGACCTGCTAAGGGATAATATAAAGGTTCTGAGAAGCTCAGTGATCCTCAACGCTGAGCAACCGACTCTAACTGAGGTAAGTTAAGTGAAGAATGAAACCAGTCGTACTATTTGATCAGGTTAACCTAGAGATAGTGGACAGGGGAATTAGGAGAACTATTCTGAGAGACGTATCCTTTAAAGTTAACAGAGGGGAGAACTTCTACATTATTGGCGCTAGCGGAGCTGGAAAGAGTACCATCCTAAGGCTAACAGTAGGGCTACTTAAGGCATCCTCTGGAAGGATAGAGCTCTTAGGGAGAGATCTGTCAAAGCTTACCTTAAACGAACTGAACGCCTTGAGGCGGAGAACTGGTTTCGTCTTCCAGTACTCTGCTTTATTTGACTTCTTAAGCGTCTATGATAACGTGGCTTTCCCCCTTAGGCTTCAGGGGAGATCAGAGGAGGAGATTAACTATAGGGTTATTCGCCTCTTAAGGGAACTTGAGATAGAGGACGCTAAGGATCTATATCCATATGAGCTCAGTGGTGGGATGAGGAAGCGGGTTGCTCTAGCTAGGGCTGTAGCCTCAGATCCTGAACTTATACTGTACGATGAGCCTACAAGCGGATTAGATCCGGTGATGGCTGACGTTATAGATAGAATAATCTACGATTTTAATAGGAAAGGGGTTACTAACGTGGTCGTTACACATGATATCCACAGCGCACTATCCTACGCTACCACTATAGCTTTCATTTATAAAGGGGAGTTAAGGTTCATCGGCAGTCCAGAGGAGGCTCTTAGAGCTGAGGATAAGCTCCTGAAGGAGTTCATTGAGAAAGGTCTGAAAGCAGCTAGGAAAATGCTCTAAAGTCTATCGGTTTGAGGAGCTGCTATCCCCTTTTTCAGGAGATTTAACTAAACTCTCTCTGGAGATTGAGCTTTCTGATTTCTTTCCAGAAATTCTCAAAAAGACAGGTTTTTCAGCGGTTTTTAAAACGAGGAGTACGAGAAGGGAGTTACCAATTCAAAACGGCATCTATTATTTCCTTTCTTACGTCCTTGAAGTTTGCTACGTATTCTTTCCTCTCCCTTCTCAACTCGCTGATCAACCTCTTTATCTCCTCCTCTGAGTAGTAGTTCTCTAACTTGAACTTGTTTAGGTTAACACCTGGTACTGAGCTAGGAACTAGGACGTTCCAGTACTTATCCTTCTCCCAGGTTATGGTTCTCTTCAAGATCCCTTTTATGACGTTAGCCGAGTCCTCAACAGTTATCTTAGCACCTTTTACCTTCTGACCGTTAATTATCCTCTCTCCAACGTATCCGGTGTTAAGTAGGTATGCCTCTACCTTATCCTCTAAACCCTTGATGATGTCGTAGAATATGTTAACCTCCTCTGACTCGCTGCCTATGATGAACGGGTTAGTACCGACCACTCTCACTGATTGACCGGCTTTCGTGGGGTCTCCTCCTGAGGACTCTACGCTCTCTCCTAGGAGGAAGAAGGCAGCAGCCTGCTCTATTGTGAGCTTAGAGGCTATGGGG
>JALUEN010000059.1 GCA_027052755.1 bacterium
ATTGTATCTAAGGTTATCTTTTGAGCAGAGTCAGTTCGCATAAGCTCTTGAAAGAGGTCAGCGGATCTCTCCAGCTGGATGGAGAAGTCATTTCCCAACTCGTCCCTACACCTCAGACCATCTTTGAAGACAGATTTAGGGAGGTAATACTCTCTCAGTACTAGCTTCTCATATGAGGTACCCGCAGGTCTTCGCTTATGAATCTCTCCTCGGCAGAAGAGCACCCAGTTACCAGTAATTGGAATCTCATAGGATGAGCTGATCACCTCACCAGATACCATAGCGTACTCCCTATCAGATAGCTCCCTTAAGTTCTTGAGCTTTATCCCAGATATGTACCTGACCAGATTAAACTGAGCTATGTACTGTCCGTAGACCTTTATAGCTAGGAAGAGTATAAAGGCTAGAGCTAGGAGGAAGAGTGGAGCTAGAAGCGCCACTCCCCCAATAAATGCCTCCAATAAACCAACTTCCCTAAAACTCAAGACAATTTTTAGGTACTTTCTTATGAATACGATCTCTATTAGCGACAAGGAGATTAGAATTAAGGCGATGTATAGAGCTATCCTCTTAAACTTAGATGCCTCCTCCTCCATCCTCTTAAATGGGTCTATGTAACTAGTGGATACTGCAGAAGATCTCCCCTGCATCTCCGTCAACTCCTTATCATAAGTTTATCAGGAGAGCCCTTATCCCAGAGATAAAACTCTCCGGGTCGCTCCATACTGGAAGTTCAGCGTCTATGATAGCCTCTGATGACTGAATATTGATTAATAGGTTTCTCACGCTGAAGAAGGTTTTCCTCCTGCCAGGCGAAAATATAGGTTTCCCCTCCAGCTTCTGCGAGAGGTAAGAGAGGTCCAGCGAGAGCTTCCTCAGGATAGAGGCTAAAACCCTCCACATATCCTCATCATAACTGGCCAGAGGTGAGGGAAGGTCCAAAATTTTTGGCAACTCAGCTGAAATTAGGACCTTCTTGAGGAGGGGTCTCCTAATCTCAAAGATAGTTAAGCCTTGATAATCCACTTTAAATGGCTTCAGCTTAGATCTAGCCTCTAAGTACCTAGTTACCATAGAGTTCCAGAGCCAGTTCCTAAAAGCTGGAAACACGTAAGTCATCAGGTTCTTAGATAAGCGACTTAGTACCGCTCCAAACCTATCCTTTCGCTTCACTAATCCCTCCCATGGGGTACCTCTTAGCCCTCTCATCATCTCCCTCACTAAGTACTCCTCATTGATCTCTAGCCTCATACCTCTCAATATTTTAGGAGCCAGAGGTAGCCAACTAGTGAGGTATTCAGAGTGTCCATACAGGTTTAAAAATAGGTACTTGGAGAAGCTCTCGGAAACCCTTAGGAGCTTTCCCTTTAAGCTGTTATCTTCTAAGTAAAACTTCAAACGAAGCTTGTAACTAGTAACAGGAGGGGTTAACTTAGGGTGCGAACCCACGTAATTAATGTATATTCTGTTAACATAAGTAGAATCAATTCCTTTAAGGAGTGATCTAACCTTAGGACTCTCAGTCTTAACCAGGAGATACTGATTGATCTCCTCCGATAGCTGGTAAAGAGGTTCCTTAAAGTTAAGGGGCCAGAGCTCCCGTCCTACTTGTTGATAACTTCCCTTTACCTCCAGGTTGCTTAAGGGGATCTCCAGCTCAGATGATAGCGTAGCTAAAGCCTCAGAAGTTGATAGATTCTCATACCTTATCTTGAGAAGCGGATATCCTATATCAGAGGAAGGTGAAGCGCTCAACTTCTCGCTAAGGATAAACCGCTCCAGTCTCAAGGGTTCTCCCAAGTAGTAAAAAGGCGAGTATTTCCTAACCTGTTTAGATCCTGGACTCATGGCAGATGTCTCCTTAAAAAAATTTTTGGAGCGGTAGACGGGACTTGAACCCGCGACCTTCAGCTTGGGAAGCTGACGCTCTACCGCTGAGCTACTACCGCTCCACTGATATATTTCTACACTAGACTCCTTTTTCCTGTAACCCATTCTCCTCAAGCGAAGTTATAGTTATATAACTATGATACATAGCCAATTCCCAGCCTTAAAAACTAACCCACTAGATAGATCACCGTTATCAAGGGTTTTATCCAATCTCCTCAGCGAAGGCTCCGGTATTTTCTTAGATTCCCTCATCAACTCCAACTCCAAGACAACTCCTAGATCCCTAAGTCTAGGAGGAGTCCTCTCACAACACGGGTCTTTTAAGCTCTTTTTACAGTTAACTAAGGAGATCCCTGTATCCCATGGGCTCCTCATTAAGGCCGCCCTCTTATCCATGTGATCAGTGATTTTAGAAGAGCTCAGGTACCTTCCGTAAAGCTCACTTAAGGAGGACGGGTACTCCCCGCAGTCCACATAGTACATCTTAGAAGCTATCCTAATTTTCTTAAAGATCTGTGTCATGGAAGCGATCCTAGCCTTCTCTAAGTTCTCACTAAATAGGATGATTCCTATACCCACGAGAAGGAGGATTATACCAACAGACAGCATCATCTCAAAAGCTGAAGCACCCTTGAAGCTAAACAAGTTCTTACCCCCTATAGAGAACTTCAAGGGGAAAATTAAATAGGGAGGGGATATTCCCCTCCCTATTTTCTATCTCCAACTGATGGCTAAGCTTCTACTAAGCTACTTCCTTTAGCTCCTTAGCCCTCTCCATAGCGTATTTGACGGCAGCGTAGGCGTCTATTACACCTGAACCCTGGTCATAATCGTTGTATGGCTTGTGGTCAGTGGGATCCTCCTTCTCAAGAGGCTTAGCGGTCTTCTCAAGAGCTTCCCTAACGATACCGACTAAGTCTTGCTTAGATATATCAGGGTTAACCTGAAGCACTGCTTGAGCGACTAGCGCGCTAGCTCCTGCTACCCTTGGAGTAGCCATTGAGGTACCTGATAGGGCAACGTACTTCCTGTCAGGGCTGTGCTCAACCCATGGGGACTGGTCTATCTCGCTACCTGGGGCGTTAGGTGCCCATATCTTAACACCAGGTGCAGCTACATCAGGTTTGTGCTTAGACTCCTCATCAGGTGCGTTGGTTACAGGACCTCTGGATGAGAACTTAGCTATATCGTCATCCTTCATCGTAACGGTCTTCTTAGTATCAAGAGCAGCAACAGTTATAGCATCAGGTGCTATTCCAGGGGTAGCGACTGTACCAGGTCTTGGTCCCTCGTTACCTGCGGCTATAACAGGTATCACTCCAGCTTTAGCTGCCTCCTGGATAGCTAGGGCTACAGGATCATCAGTCCAAGGCCTGTAAGCCCTTCCTCCTAAGCTCAGGTTCATCACAACTGTCTTACCAGTCTTCTTAGCCATCTCCACTACGTGGTTGATTCCCCTTATAACGTCAGAGAAGGAACCGTACCCGTTGTCCTTTAGTACCTTAACTCCCCAGATCTCGGCGTCATAAGCAGCTCCCTTGATCTTACCGTCAGAAGCCTCACCACTACCAGCAGCTATACCTGCAACGTGAGTACCGTGCCCGTTACCATCCTTAGGAGGTACCTCCTTGTCAACTGTAGCATCGTAGAAGTGGGTTATCCTGTCCTTGAGGTCCTCATGTGGGTATATACCAGTGTCAACCACGGCTATAACTATACCCTTACCGGTCAGTCCGAAGTCCTTCCATACCTTATCAACGTTAATGACCTGGTTAGCCACGTTAACCATTATTGGTTTAGGCTCAGGCTTGGATACCTTCTTTGACTCCGGTGGTCTCTGTAGCTCAATTGGTTTGATTAACTCTACCTTCTCATCGTGGAAGACCTTTACATCTTTAGGAGCTGAGCTGAAGATCAGTGGTAGCTTCTCAGGGTTGACGTCAGCTACAAACCAGTCGTTCCCTAGGTTCTCCACTATCTTTCCAGCGTTGTACTTGGAGAGTAGCTTCTCAATCTTCTTCTTGTTCCCCTTGAAGATCAGTCGGTTAGTTCCCTTAAAGCCGTCCTGAGGGGTTACCGCCTTGGTCTCGGTCCCCTTTGGAGTGCTAGCCTTAGGGGTCTTAGGGGTCATAGTTGGTCCTACCTTGCCAACGTTTGGCTTCTCTACCTTCATGTTCACCCCTCCTCTGCTGTGATGTACTTAGAGTGTCAATTAAACCTATACCTATTATCTAATTTCATCTATTCCGTTTAGAAGTTCAATTAGCCTTCAAGGGAATTTGTTTAAAAATAGGTTAACTTTCTTAACAATGGAAAGTGCTAAAAGAGAGAGGATAGTTTTATTAGGGGAGCCGAGTAGAGAGTGAAATGAGAACAGCTAAAGGAGAGACTAATGGAAAGCTTGCTTTGGTAGACTTCCTTAACTACTATCACTAACCTCCTATTCTCCCTTCTTAGAAAAATAAAAGTGGAATTCCCCCAAAGTATTGAAATCACCTCTCAACTCAACATAACATTCCTTTAAAAGTTTCACAGGGTAATCAGGGAGCTCAAGCTCTTCTTTATACCAACTAGAGTTAATGCTATATCCCAGCTCACCATTAGATTCATAGAACTTCTCCCAGTCCTCAAGTGCCTCTTTAAAATCATAGTCAAATCCAGGGTAGTAGCTTAGCAGCAGATCCATCATTGTCTTTCCGGGAAAGTAAGTGGCTAAACGTGAAGCATTAGAGACAGCAGTACATAGGAAACTTGATGATTTCTCACACCTTTCCTCTAACTTCTTATACTTTTCCTGATAAGAGCTTAAGAAGAAGGCTAAGCTATCCAAATCCCCACTCTCAAGCTCTTTCCAAGGAAGCTCTGAGAGAAAATCCCAATAGCTCTTTACCTGGAGCTCCACTCTTAACCTAGTCTTATCCTTAACTCCCAGATAGCTAGTCGCTAAAATCTTCTCATAGTCACTCAGCAGTACGTTCCTCCAGATCTTAGTGGTAAAAGAGGGAGAGAAAACCTCCTCAACCTCTTTAATATCCTCCTTAATCACCTTAAGAAATTCCCCCTTAAGGTTAAGTGGAGCTACCTCTAAAGCAGCAAGACTAGCGTGAATTTGATACAAGAAAGTCAGGTTTACAGAGGAGTATAAAGCTGGAGATAAGGTATAAGGTTTATCCTCAGCACTACTATCGTAAAGTTCTCCTACCGCCAAGATAGGAGCTACCGTAAGTCTTAGAGCAAGTCTGTGATATCTTCTAAAGCTCTCTAAATCACCATCCTCTGATGCTTTCAAGTACAGAATAGTTAAATATCTAACGAGATCTCTATAAGTACTGTAACTTAATAGGAGAGAATCTAGCCTCAAAAGAGATACC
>JALUEN010000060.1 GCA_027052755.1 bacterium
TGTCAAGGGTGTAGGTTCAGCTCCTAAAGGAGTAAACAGGATAGAGGTTCAGAGAGGTCAACAGACAAAAGCTGAGGCCTCTAAGGTTCAGGGGTCAAATGGAGCCGAGGGTAAAAACATAAATATCACAGATCAGGTAATCCAAACACCGGTTACACCGGAGCAACCTACCGGAAACACTCAGACCATTGGAGAACCTATAGAAACCCCTAACCCTCAACAGCCCATTGAGGAACCTATCCCTACACCTACTACTCCCAATGCCCCATCATATATTCCAACGCCTTTCTTACCAGCGCCAGGCTATCCACCTGTTATCTATGAGCCTTATCCAGTACCGGTTCCTCAACCATATCCGGTCCCGATAATTCAGGAACCAAGTACCAGCCAGGTCCTAAAATACGCTCTGCTGGGAGCGGGTCTGTCCCTACTTGGTGGTATAGCAGGTGCTGCGATGATGCACTTCCTGTTCCCACCAATGGTCTTCCCGATGAGTTTTTGCTGGCCACTGATATTCTGGTAGTGAAGAGGGATTCTCTTAAAGATCCTGATAGCGATTCGTGTTGTAAATCTGCGACCTAAATAGGAAGCCGAATTAGTAAAAAAGTAAGGGTATGTTTACAAGGGGCTTTTAGGGTATGAAATTTTCTAAATTTTTGCTTTTTTGATAAACGGCAAGTATACCCACAACTACTTTTTACTACTACTCTAGGGACAATAAGAGCAGAGGTTAAAGTAACTTCCCAAAAAAGCTTTAAAGCCCCCTTTTTCGGTTTATTCCGCTAGGTTTGAAGCTCAGATAGGCTTACAGCAGATAAGCTTAGAGCAGAACTACATTTTAAAGCTTTCTTGAAAAACAGAGCACATTCAGGTTAGCTAAAGTGTCATTCCTTACTGATTCACTAGCTACGGTTTAGAGATTGAGAAGTGATTACCACGGCAGTATCGCTACTCCCACATATCTATCGGCAGCTCCATAGTAACCTAAGATCTTGCCGTTGAACTCTAAGATGCTCTCCAGGAACACCACGTTATTAACGTATCCCCATCTCTCCCACTGGCGCTCGGGAACCATTAATGGCTCATCTGTCCTAGCGATAATCTTCCTCGGATCTCTCTTATCCAAGAGAACTGCCCCAACCCTGTAAACGTATTTACTTCCCTTATAGTCGGTTTCCTCTACCTTACCAGCAGAGTTATATAATAAGAGTATCCCCTTTGAGGTCATGATTGGCGGAGGCCCAGGCTCAACTAACTGGTTATCAAATTTATCGCTCCTTATTGTTATGACGGGTCTCTCCATGTATCTCCAACTCCTGGGATCAGTTGGATCATCTGCATAAGCCATCCATATATCAGTATCTCCGAAGAACATTATGTACTTTCCCTTAAACGGTCCCTCTTTTAATGGGACTGGAAGTATCGCTCCAGATTTCGTCCAGCCCTCTATCCTATCAACAGGTGAGGCTTCTCCTTCAGCTCTAACGTATTTAAAGTCAGGGAAAATAGGCCCTCTTCTCTCCCATAACTTCCAAGGCTCATCAGTTCTCAACATTTCTGATAACTTCTCACCCTTGTAGATAGCTAAGCATAACCTAGCTACCTTCCCATCATAGCCAGTATAGGTTAATAGGTACTTATCGCCTATCTTAACCAACCTGGGATCCTCAACCCCTACCCTCTCGTAATCCTCCTGGGGATAGAGTATAGGTTTAGAGAGCTTAGAGAAGTGTATCCCATCCTCGCTCCAGGCCAGCCCTAGCCTACCGGTACATTCCTTAGAAGTCTCGTTCTTAGACTCAGCTCGGTATATCATGAACACCTTTCCATCCTCTATCGCTGTAGCTACGTTGTACACGTTCTTTGAGTCAAATCCCTCTGAGCTGGGCGATAAAATAGGTTCACTTAGCTTCTGAAACTTAGGAAGCTTCAGAACGGTCCTGCCGTTCTTTTCTTCAAGCTTCATTATCTGGTCAAAGGCTCTACTTAAATCTCCTCTCCATCTAGATATAGTGAGGCTATCATCATACACCATCACTAGATACCTCCCAGAATTAGAGTAGTAATCCCTTTTCATCTCCTTAGGGTCAAATCCCTTACCTCCACTTTCAGCGAGGGATACCAGGGCAGAGGAAGAGAAAATCAGCAGTAAAGTTAAGGCAATAAAGTTAAGATTTAAGGGATTAAGAGTTCTCATATCTCTCGCCTCCGTTTCAAGAAGCCTTCTTTAACCTATTTAAGAACATTATTTAGGGAAGAGATTTTTAAGGACTTTAAAACGAGAACTCATGTAAATCCTTCTCAAGATAATGATGATAATGCTCATTATAACTTGGACCTGAGGGATACCAAGGGTCAGCTGATACAAGGCCTCATCCAGAAGCTTATCCTTAACCCTTTGAGGGAGGACTCTCTCGGCTTCGGATATCAGTTGATAAGCTTCACTAAGCTCTGGTGGTACCTGAGAGACCTTCGCAGGATATTCTCTAACAAGGGATTTGAGGAACTCAGCTACATCTACCTGTTTCCCATTTCTAATCAGCTTAGAGGATAGGACCTTTCTCACCATCTTAGGATTCATTGACATGAAATCCAGCTTATATCTAAAGGGGTAGTTAGGATCTATATCTAGTGAGACGAAACCGCCTATACCTTCACCAATCTCCTTTCTATCCCCACCGGTGAATCCGCCGATATGAGTGAAGTGTATAACTCCGACTAGATCATCCTCTTTTACCTCTCCTGAATCCCTATATAGAACCTTACCACTCTCTGCTATGTACTCACCTTTAATTAAGACCCATTTGCCCTCTAGATCCTTAGGGATAACCTCATTAGCGTCCTCCTTGAAGCTGTTTGAAACCATGATCCTCTTAGGTTTTCCATCCGGAGAGGGAACCTCAAGGATGAAATACTCATGGCCTCTATACTTTGACAGAACCTTAATTACCTTACCTACTACAACAGCATATTTCTTGTTCTTGAGATTGCTACTTCTAGGCAAGCTAGCGCCAGCGAAAACAAAGTTCCTGTCAGAGATAACTATAGATCTGAAACCGTAGTTAGATAAAGTTTTGTTCAGGTAAGCCTGAAGCTTCCTACGAGATACTGATAGGTTAAGGACTTTGAGAGCCAGCTCTCTAGCCTGGCTATCGTAGGCTTTACTGAAAGCCTCATGCGCTCTTCTGTAAACCTCTAACAGCTGGTCATCAGTAGGTGGAGTCTTTAATGAGAGGTGAGAAACTAATTTGTTTATATCAAACTCATCCTTATCGTAGGTTAGTATAGGCTTCAGTTTCTCTAGGACTTGAAAAGCTACCTGATCCCCCTTTAGCCCCATAGAGACGTACCTGTTAACATAGAGGTAGGCTACCTCCTTAAGCCTATAAGACATTGATAGCGCTAGGGCAACGTAGAGGAGATCATTAGGACTCTTAGAGTAAACCGTATCCTTACCTTGAGTTTCTACCGGGTTAACCTCCCCAGGCTGCCCTGAATTTTGGTCTAGTTGGAGATTATTCACCTGAAGCTTACCTAAGCCCTCCTCCTGGGGATCCCTTCCGCTTTTTATAACCACGTGATCTGAGGTGCTCCACTTTAGGACAACTGGGTACTTTCTGCCTGATTCCCTTCCTATCTTAAGTAGCCTAACCTTTCCATCTCCCAGATATGCGGGTATCTCTGGAACCTTCATGAGTCCCACCCCTCTAAAACTTAACTTCCTAAAGGGAATTCTAAGAGAAGAAACCCAAAAAGACAATAGAGATTTAGTTAGAACTTGTAACTATTTATTTACAATATAGATCTTCTCTTAATCCTTAGTAGGGGATAGAATTCCTCTCTTAAGATCTAACCTTTCTCATGAACTGAGTTACCTTCCTCAAATGTAGCTAAGTACTCCTCTATTAGCTCCTCCTCTGTTTTCTCCCTCAAAGCTTTCCTCAGGAACACCTGAGTTCCATCCTGATCGGTAGCCAGTATCACTCCATCAGTTAGCGAAATAGCTAAGGTAAAGCCCATTCCCAATGACCACCTCTTCGTGGAGAAGCCTGGTAGCAGGGTAGATCTAGCTAGTTTAGAGAAGTCAATCCCTCTCCCTTTATCCTCTATCAGAACGCCTACTTCTTCTGTCCTCTCCACTGAGGATTCCCTATACAACAGTTTAGCTGAGCCACCGTCAGCATGTTTTATTGAGTTAGTGGCGATCTCCCCCACCCCTAAGCAGAAATCAGCTACCCTATCCTCTGACATATTGAGGTTAACTAGTATCTTCCTCAGCTCCTCCCTCATCAGGGAGACATCCTTAGATTCCTCAAGCTTCCAGGAGGCTAGCTCTCTCCAATCTCTTAACATTTCCCTTAACTCTGCTTTCTCTAAGATAAGAAGTTTTCCAGATGTAACCGCAGCGATTATCTCCCTATAGGCTTCCTTTAATTTTCTCTCCTTCTCCTGCTGCAATTTCTCTACTATCAACTGTTTCTCAAGGTACCTAACGTACTTATTTCTTAAGAGGAGCTTGAGGCGAGCTATCAACTCCTCTGAGTTAACGGGTTTTAACATGACATCATCCACACCAGCCTCAAAAGCGCTAGCTCTGTAAGATGGAGCTATCCTAGACGTGAGAATTATAATGTTTATATCTCTAGTCTTCGGTGTAGTCTTTAATGCCCTAGCTATCTCTAGAGGATTAACAACCCCTAGGTTAGAACTCATGATGATTATATCCGGCAAGTTACCCTCTGCCATAGCGTTCAGGAAGTGCCTCCAGAAATCGTTAAAGTTACTGAATGTAAATATCTGGTGAAAACCAGATTTGCTAAGCTTCATCTTAAGTAATTCCCTAGCGCCCCTATCCAGATCCACAACCCATATAATCGCTTCCCTGTAGTCAGGTTCACCTTTAATGAGTTCATTAGTATCACCACCAATAGGGTAGAGTTCACAGCCCTCTTCGCATAACCTTGATACCTCTTGGAGATCTACGATATTATCTGATCTTAATGTTTTTTCCTTTTTATCCATTTCTAATCACCTTTAAGTGATCATCAACTAGCTCCCTGAGCAATTTCTCATATTTACCGCTAACTTCCTCCAGCGAGTAATTCCTCGCGGTTTCCCTAGCTCCTTGAGATAACCTCTCCCACAAGTCGCGATCGTTTAGGACTTTTAGGATAACTTCAACCATCTCATATCTATTCCCAGGTCTCACTAATATTCCGTTTAAATTTTGGTGGATGGTATCCCTAGCTCCATGGG
>JALUEN010000061.1:0-661 GCA_027052755.1 bacterium
GACTGAGAGCGGTGCTAAGAAATCGGGAAAAGGTGCTGTTTATTAGTTTCGGTTAGCTGGTGGTGGGTTATGGAGCCCTCAAGGATTTTATATATCGGGATGGATGAGAATGGCTATGGACCGCTTATGGGACCGCTTTTCGTAACCTCAGTTAGCGTTTTAGGACCTCAACTTCCAGATGAAGCTCTTAAATCTCTGAATTTTAAAACGAGAAATGGAATTGATATGAAGGATAGCAAAGAAGTCTTTAGCTCTACTTCTAAGGGGTATGGCGAGCTCTTAGCCTTAGGAATTATACACGCTTTTAAAGGAAAAATCCCTAGCACATTTCATGAGCTCCTTAAAGACTTATCCAGTCACATATCTAATTTAGGTGATTTACAGTGTAAAGGTGCTCTTAAGTGCATGCCGGATTTCTCTATCCCTAGGTGGAACTCATCTGAGGAAGTTATCACTAGTGGGAGGCTTGAGAGAGTATCAGAGGAGATCCGCTATGCCTTGGATACCTACAAACTGGAGCCGTTTGATATTAAATCGGATCTAGTTTGTCCCTGGAGGTTTAACGCTGAGCTGAATCGTATGGGAAATAAACTTAAAGTAAACTTCTCTCACTTCGTTAACCACTGGAGGTATTACTTACGAGAACTAGACTCCTTAGAAG
>JALUEN010000061.1:671-5255 GCA_027052755.1 bacterium
ACTGGGAGGACAGAAGAGATACTCAGGTCTGATAGTGTCGGAGGGTTTTTGGGTATTAGCCTACGAGGAGACTGGGGAGCTCTCCTCATATTTAATACGCTCTGAGAGGAAGTTTCAGGTTAAGTTCGCAAAGGGAGGAGATAGTAAGTACTGGTTGATATCCGCTAGCTCAATAGTAGGTAAGTATCTCAGGGAGCTTTCTATGGAGGCTATTAATGTGTTCCTGAGAAGAGAGTTAGGCTTGAAGTTTCACTTCAGCGGATATAGGGATAGGAAAACCTTATCTGTTAAGGATAAGATAGTAGATCTTCAAAGGATAGGGGAGCTACCACTTCCAGTGGAGTGTCTGATCAGGGATAAGTAGAGGAGATGAGGGAGCTGCTCTGGGGAATTTTGGGAAGCGGACCTATAGCCCTATCTCTAGCCTGGAAACTATATACTGGATCTCCAGAGGGGTACATTATAGTTAAGGATTCCTTAGTTGAGAGGGTAAGTGAGGTTTTAGAGGGCTTAGGAGTTGTTATGCCTATTATACCTCTATCTAGACTAGGGGATAACTTAAGGCTTTTCTCGGTCCCCTTGAAAATTATCGCCTTGAAGGCCTATCACCTTAGGGGACTAGGTGAGGCAGAGTTGAACTGGAGCTCACAGGGGATCGTGCTCCTAGGGATGAATGGCTTAAGAATTTTTGACGAGCTGGAGAAAATTTCCCCTACTAAGGATACCTCTCAAATCTCTCAGCTAGTGATAGAATATGGAGCTAGGTTTGAGAAGGGCACCTTGAGAGTTGAGGGTGAGGTTAAGGCTTTCATCCTAGATGAAGTTCATCAGAGGCTTCCAGAACCCTTAAAATCTATGGACGTCTGGATACCCCTGGATAAGAATAGCTACAGGAGGAAGCTCCTCCTTAAAGCAGGGATAAACGCTATCGTGAATACGCTTACGGTTCTATTAGAATTTTCTAACCGTCAGCTCTTCAGCTATCCTGCTCTCTTGAAAAGGCTCTCTGAAGAGGTCGCTGGGATACTATCAACTGAGCTTGAGATATCACCTGATGACTTTAGGGAGGCTCTTTATCGTGTTATAGGAAACACAGGTGATAATATCTCCTCATCTCTTCAGGATCACCTGGTGGGTAAGGATCTAGAGCTTCCGTGGTTTACGGGAGCGCTTCTAGAGATCTCTGAGAAGGAGAACCTGAGGAGATTGTATTGTGGAGCTCTCCTCAAGCATCAGCTTAGGAAAGCTATTTTGAAGGCGCTGGGTTATCGTCAAGCTTAGCTCTCCTAAGTAGTTGAGAATTTATAGCTACTATTATCGTACTAAGTGACATAAGTAAAGCTCCGAAGGCTGGTGATGGTAGGATACCCCACGGGGCTAAAACTCCTCCAGCTAACGGTAAAGCTATAGCGTTGTAACCGGCAGCCCACCATAGGTTCTGTACCATCTTCCTATAGCTTAGCCTAGCTAATTTTATAACTTTAGGGATATCCAGGGGGTTGCTTTTAACTAGTATTATTCCTGCGGATTCTATGGCTATATTAGTACCGCTTCCTATAGCTATGCCTACATCAGCTTTAACTAAAGCGGGAGCATCATTGATCCCATCTCCTACCATAGCCACTGTGTAGCCCTTAGCTTGAAGTTCCTCAATCTTTCTAACCTTATCCTCAGGCAGCAGCTCGGAGAACACCATGTCCACGCCTAACTCATTCCCAACCGCTTTGGCAACTGATTCACTATCTCCTGTTAATATGGCTACTTTAAGGCCCATTTGATGAAGTTTCTTAATGGCTTCCTTGCTCTCTGGGCGTATTATGTCAGACACCCCTATAACGCCTATTACCTGGGACTCTCTGATAACTAGTATAGGGGTTTGAGCTTTAGAGTTCAGCTCGTCTACGATCTCTATTAGCTCGGAAGAAGGTTGTATATTTAGGAGTTGGATAAGCCTGGTACTACCAACTAGTATTTTAGCCGAGTTAATTTTTCCCTCTACACCAATACCTTTTAGGACTTTAAAATCACTGATTTCTAGTATATTCAGCCCTCTTCTCTCTGCTTCCTCCCTGATAGCTTTAGCTATTAGATGCTCTGAGTCTCTCTCAATGCTCGCAGCTAAGGATAAGACCTCGTTAGGGGATATATTGCCAAGTGGTTTTACGCTTGCTACACCGAACCTGCCTTCTGTCAAGGTACCGGTTTTGTCAAAGGCGACTAGCGTGATATCTTTAGCCTTCTCTAGAGCTATTCTATCCCTAACTAATATCCCGTTCTTAGCTCCCAACTCAGTTGTTATAGCTACTGCTAACGGTATAGCTAAGCCTAGTGCGTGAGGACAAGCTATTACTAGAACTGTTACTACTCTTCTTAGAACTTCTTCGGTAAAGCCTACGGCGTATACCCATCCTATCGCTGAGATAGTAGCTACTCCTAAGGAAGCGTAGAATAACCAACCAGCTACTTTATCCGCTAAGAGCTGTGTCTTAGATTTAGATGCTTGAGCCTCTCTTATCAATCTCATTATCCCGGCTAGAACGGTATTATCTCCTACTGCCAGCACTTTAACCCTTAGGCTACCGTCCAAGTTCACAGTGCCGGCTATTACCTTATCTCCCTCGCCTTTTTTAACGGGTTTTGACTCACCTGTTATCATAGCTTCGTTTACGCTTGACGTACCCTCTATTACTACACCATCAGCAGGGATATTAGCGCCAGGTCTAACTAATACTATATCCCCAGGTTTTAACTTGCTAATAGGTATCTCTTTTGTAGAGCCATCTGGTAGTATGATCTCTGCTTTATCTGGTAGCAGTTTAGATAGCTCCTCTAGAGCGCTGGAGGCTTTTCTCACAGATCTCATCTCTAACCAGTGTCCTAGAAGCATAATATCTATAAGTGTTACCAGCTCCCAGAAAAAGGTATGACCTATTTTCGTAAAAGTATTAACTAAACTGTATATAAAGGCTATTGATATAGCCATTGATATCAAGGTCATCATACCTGGTTGCTTTCGCTTTATCTCTGGGATAGCCATTTGAATAAATGGAAGTCCACCGTAGAGGAATATTATTACTGAGAAAATCACAGGAATCCATTGACTACCCGGAAAGCTAGGAGCCTTGAACTTCAGCCAGCTCTGAATAGATGGGCTGTAGATCAGGACAGGAATACTCAGGATGAGAGAGATCCAGAACCTCTTTCTAAACATCTCCTCGTGTCCGGTGTGATCCACGTGCTCGGAGTGGCTATGCTTGGAGTGACTAATGCCGTGGTGATGCCCTTCGTGATGATGTCTTATGTGATCGTGCTCCTCATGACCGTGTAGCTCATGTGTTTTATGATGCTTATCATTATTGGAGTTACAATGATCACAAGTGCTTAAGTTCTGATTTAATGAGTCATTCTCGTGGTGATGCTTCAAGAAAAACACCCCCTCTTTGCTAGTTTAGGACTTGATCTATGATACCTGCACCTATAACGATGTCGTCTCTCGTGTAGAACACAGCTAGCTGTCCCGGTGTAACTGCTCGCTGGGGTTGTTTACACTCTACGATAACCTTATCATCAGTAACTCTAAGTTTAGCAGGAACGCTTTTAGACCTATATCTTACCTTTACAAGGGCTTCTAGGGTATCTGGAGGAGTATCATAGAGTAACCAATTGATGTTCTTCAAAGTGAAGAGGTTTGAGTATAAGTCCTTCTCTTCACCTACTATTAAGGCGTTTTTGTTAGGGTCCTTATCTATCACGTAGAGAGGTGTGGATGCACCTCTAGGGATTTTAAATAGCTTAAGTCTCCTTCTCTGGCCTATCGTATATCTGTGTAACCCGTCATGGAAACCGATTAGGGTTCCATCTTTATAGAAGATGGGACCTGGTTTTTTAGTCTTAAACAACTTAGAGTAGTCATCGGAGATAAAATCCTGGCTTTCTCTTTTATAAGCCACAGGTAAACCTAATCTCTTAGCATAGTTCCTGACCCATTTCTTAGTTTTAGACCCTAGAGGAAGTATGAGTACATCTAAGAGCCGGCGAGAAATCAAAGATATCATGTAGCTCTGATCCTTCTCCCTGTCAACGGCTCTCATCAGGACTTTTCGTTTATACTTGGTATTATATTCGCAAATAGCGTAGTGTCCTGTCGCGAAGAAATCGAAATCTATCCCATTCAGTTTAAGGTATTTAGGAATTAATCCGAACTTTAAATAGCAGTTACATATAGCGCAGGGATTAGGGGTTCTGCCTACTAGATATTCCCTTTTAAAATAGTTTATAACAATCTTCTCATATTCGCTTGAGAGATCTAGAACTATGAGGGGAATACCTAACCTATCGCAGACTTCTTTAGCGTCTCTTATGTCATCTTCTTCCTCTGGGCCGAAGCACGCGTGCTTTCTGGAATTTGATGTGATACCATATCTCTCTGAGTACTTTGGATGCCAGATTTTCATTATAACACCTATGACCTGAAAACCTTTCTCTTTAAGCAACGCTGCAGCTACTGCTGAATCTACTCCTCCACTTAGACCTACAGCAACTCTTACTCTAGAAGCCCTCCTTTTAGTCACTATCTCACTCCTC
>JALUEN010000062.1 GCA_027052755.1 bacterium
CTTTATATCCTCTAATTTAGAGAGGGGTGCTTTGTAGATCAACTCCCCCTTGAAGTTCTGGAAAACTAACTCTCCAGACAAGGAGTTTAAGAAGACTATAAAATTCTTTCCAAAGGTTACGTACTCATATTCCTGAGGAGGTATCGGCACCCTATACTTCATCCCAGTATAGTGTCTTATAAATATACTTTTCCTAGTAGCTTCTTCAAGCCACAAGAGGAGCGAGCCTTTAGGTGATACATCAAAGAACTTCAAGCTAGTATCTCTGAGCTCTATCTCAAACTCTACCTTGAAGTTAGAGAGCGAGATCAACTTCAAAAGGTTCTTCTTCCTATCCATCAGGGCTAGATATCCTAGTCCAAAAGCAACCTTTGCCTCAGCTAGTTCATTAGGGCTACCCACCTGAGAGAATATTATACCCTCTTGACCAGTAGCCAGGTTTATTAAACCTATCTCCTGCTGAACCCTATCCTTAGCGAAAACCCCTAAGAGTCCTGATGGTTTTGTCCTCCTCTCAAAAAACAACTTATCGCCTTTGGGGATGAGAGCCACCTGGTTTATAAAGCCTTCCTTGAGGATAGGGTTGAGAAAGATCTCATCACCATCTATAGTGTATAAGTAAAGCTCATCAGGGTATTTTATAATAAAAGCTCCGTTATTGGCTACATTTATAACCTCACAAGGTTCCTTCTTCACTTTCCTGCTCCATATCAAGGTCCTATCCCTGTATAGCAAAAACTTAGATGGTGTCAACCCTACCACGAACTTAAGGTTAGGACTGAAGACAGCTTTAAAGTTTGTAGAGCTCACCTTCCACATTCACAGTCCTCCCTCCCATAAACGTAATTAAAAAAGAATAATTTTGCTCCTAGTTTATTTTTAAACGGCATAATTCTTTATCCTTTAAATTTTCACTACAGGAGTTCAGTTTTCTTAGCAAGAACATTACCTCTGAGATGTTAGCTTAGGATATAAATAATCAGGCTGATTGAGGTAATTCTTAGGTCTAGAATCCCTCGTAACCCTGAACCCCTTCTGAACGACTACTATACCCTCTGAGACAAAGAACCGCTCCTCATCCGCCTTAGGATCAACTCCTATCTCTACCTTCTCCTCCACTATAACGCCTTTATCAATTATAGCGTTCCTAACTATCGCGCCCCTTCTCAGGACAGCTCCATCCATTATTATGGAGTTCTCAACTAGAACCCCTTCCTCTATAGTAACCTTTGGAAATATCAGGGAGTTCTTGACAGCTGCCCTCTTGTTTATCAAGCTACCCTCTGAAACTATTGAGTTAGCGATCTGTATATTAGAGCCCAACAACTTAGCAGGAGGTAAATTAGTGGTTATGGGATAGATAGGCCAGAGCGAGTTATACAGGTTAAGAGCTGGCTCCTCCTTCAAGAGCTCCATATTAGCTTCATAATAGCTTCTGATCGTACCCACATCTCTCCAATATCCAACGTTATAAGGTTTGGAACCTATAACCATGTTCTCAGAGAAGTTATAGGCAAAAACCCTTAAGCCGGAGCTAACAGCTTCAGGTATTATATCTTTACCGAAGTCATGACTGCTATCCTTAAAGGCGTCCTGCTCTAATATGGATATAAGCACGTCTCTCTGAAATGCATAATTTCCCATAGAGACGAAAACCTTATCAGGTTCACCAGGTACGGTGAACTCCTCTATAACAGCCGGATCCTTCGGTTTCTCCACAAAGTCCACGACCCTCCCATCAGGGTTAACCTTGAGAAGGCCGAACCTACTAGCCTCGGATTTAGGATATGGGATAACGGAGATAGTTATGTCTGCCCTCTTAAGCAGGTGATACTCTAACATCTGAGATACGTCCATCACATATACGTGATCCCCAGAAAAGACCAGTACGTCATCAGGTTGTTCATCAAATATCAAGTTAAGGTTCTGATATATAGCATCAGCAGTTCCCCTGAACCATATCTTCCCCAACCTCATCTGAGGAGGTACTATATCAACGTAAAATCCCATACGCTGGGCTAAGTTCCAGTTGTGCTGTAAATGCTTTATCAGTGAGTTAGCTTTATACTGGGTGAGGACTTTTATCTTCAAGACACCACTGTTAACCAAGTTACTGAGGACGAAATCAATAATCCTGTACCTTCCACCAAAGGGAACAGCAGGTTTCGCACGCTCTTTAGTTAACGGGAAAAGTCTCCTGCCCTCTCCACCAGCTAAGACCATCGCTAACACGTTGGTCATAAGTAATCTCCTCTCCATAGAGATCCTCCCCTTCCTAATGATCAGTTTAAAACTCCGACTCCCCCTATTAACTTGCTCTACTTTCTAAAAGAACCCTATCAAGAGATCTTAAAATTTTCTAGAATTTTTCACCGCTTTTTCACTAAGACAGCCCTTAAGGTAAGGCTGAGGAACACGAGAATCGCTAGGAGAACTATTACAATAGGTCCTGCAGGTAGGTCAAGCTTATATGCTAAAACTATGCCTAAGGTAGTGACTAGGATCCCAATAAACCAAGCCCTTAAAAGCACCTCTTTCATCTCCTTTTTGTAGGCGTAAACCGTTAAAACAGGCATAACTAGGTAGGAGAAAACCAATAGGACCCCTGCCAGCTTCACTGAGCTGGAGACAACCAAGCTAAAAGATAGGAAGAACAGGAACTCCCAGAGGGGATCAAACCTGTCCTCTATCAGTCCGATAAAGCGCTTGAGGAATAAAATGTGAAAGATTCCCACCATTAAGTACAGGAGCCCTGCTTTTATAAGTTCTCTCCAGGTTATGAAGATAAGGGAACCCTCTAACATCTGTCTTATAGCCTCATGGCCCTCTGGGAGATAAGTTAAGGTTATAAGGCTTAGAGCAGTAGAAGCTACATATAACACCCCTATAACACCTTCCAGCGGTATGTCCTCTTCCAGCTTTCTCACATAGGTCAAGAAGAGCGAAGCGATCACCGCTAAGAAAAACCCAGCTAGCTCCCTGTACTGGAACCCTAGAGCAGCAGCTAACACGTAACCTAGAGCTACCACCTGAGCCAGCGCTAGGTCAACAAATATTATACCTCTTCTTATCACGTAGTAACCGAAGTAAGCGTGTATCCCGGTAAGTATAAACCCAGCTAGCAAACCTGGTATCACTATATCCAACAGTAGCTCCCTCATAACCTATCAGTCCCCTTCTCCTCAAGTACTCCATATCTCTTCCAAGCATTTAATAGCTTCTCTACAATTAAGTCCATCATATCCTCGTAGGTATCTGTCCCAGGCATTGAGTTAAGATCGTGTGGAAGTATCAGGTAATCTAACCCAGTTGCCTCTTTTAACTTCTCCGGGGTTCTAGTCTCATAATAAACGTTTGTTAGTAATACAAAGGGTTTCTCTTTCCTAACTAGCTTTGCCACCTTCTCCAAATGAGCAGGCGAAGGTGGGACTCCTGGTATCGGCTCTAAAGTGGCTATTATCTTAAAACCAGAGAAAGCAGCCAGGTACTCAAATGATTTATGGTACTCAACTACCTTAGCGTCCCTAAGAGGGCTCAATCTCCTCTTCCACTCCCTAGCCTTATCCTCTAAGAACTCCTTGTAACTCTGGAAGTTCCTGGTAAAGTAATCCTTATCTCCTGGATCTATCTTTGATAACCTATCGGTTATAGCTTTAGCTGCAGCTATTACATCCTCTGGGTAATATTGATAGTGAGGATTACCAAACGGGTGAACATCAGCTGTAACCACCCTCTCCTCAGGGTTCTGAACCCTCTCCAGGATCACAGGGATATACCTAGAGCAGTCTAGATCACCTATGGAGTTAGGGGATATCCTAGGGTTCCTAGATATCTCCACTAGTTTCGGTAAGTACCCAGATTCAAGGAACAAACCAGCGTAGACTAGTAAATCAGCTCTCCTGAAATACCTCACATAGCTAGGTCGTGGATATATCCTGTGGGGATCCACCTTAGGGTTAACTATGGAAACAACCTCTACCTTATCCCCACCTACCCTCTTAACCAAGTAACCTAGCCAGTTTAAGGTGGTTACAACCCTCACCTTTCCCCTGGAATAAGCGATGAGGGATCCTAAGGAGAAGAGGTACACAGCTAAGGCGAGGGATATCAAGATTGAAGAAGTTCTATATCTCCTCATAACCATCCCTCCTTAAAAGGTATGAGCCGGGTGTTGACCCATCTGAAACAGGTACCCTACTTGAAAAGCTGGATATATCCTATCCCTGTGAGGATCATAGGTTAACTGAATCCTATACCTGGTGAACTCAGAAGGTTCATAGGTGAAGCTCACTGAATGCCTCTCCTCTCTCAGACCAGCAGATACCTCAACGTTATCATACCTGTAAGACCACCTCTGATCACGCTTACCAGGTTTAAAGGAGATCTCCAAATAACCTCCACTTAAAGGTGAGGAACCAGATGTTCTCTTAGAGAAGAGCTCCAGGTCAACCTTGAGATCCCTATACAGCCTCCTCTCCCAGGGAAGCCAGTAGTAAGATAGAGAGAGAGAGTAAACGGTATACTGCCCAGATAGACTCTCCCCAGATAACCATGATAAGCTTGCCATTAGCTCAGATTCATCTCCTATACTCCAGCTCCACTTGCTCCTAAAGACATCAACCGGTTTATCAGATCTCAGGAAACCGCTACCACTGAGGTACCTCTCGTACTCCAATTCCCAGAAGGTATCAGTTGGCATTAGGTAGGTAAGCGCGACACCTGTACCTCTCAAACCATTGGGGCCTAAGTACTTGTATATAGCTAGTGGGTGAGAGGTGAAGTTCAAGGAGTGTAAGTGCTTCTCGTTCATTCTTCCAAAGCGAGACCTGAAAGCTCCCAGTCTCACACCTAAACCGGAGAGGAGGTTCATCTCTAGGTAAGTCTCCCCTATGTGCATTCCCGTGGAGTTAAAAGGTCCTATTAGGTAGAGGAAACCAGTCTTAAGCGGTATGAAGATCGCAATTGAAGCATAGCGTATCCTAGCGCCTTTAGGGACTTTACAATCAGGGACACCCTGGGGACTCCAAGTAGCGTCAACAAAGGTGGAGATCCCTGGATAACTGAGAGACGTGTAATCACTTAAAGTATCACCCCAGGCTAAGAGGGAAAGAGAGATAAAGGTAAAGATCAGGAGGATAGAGGTCAGGAGTAGCTTTTCCCTCATGGATATCCCCTCGCTTTAAGGTTATCAAGCTATCAGGTAACCCTCTATAGA
>JALUEN010000063.1:0-2153 GCA_027052755.1 bacterium
GATCAAAAGCTGCCATAATTGGTCCAGGATCTACACCAATAGTTCCCAACTGATGCTGTGTCCAAACGTGAAATCCTATTATCACGCGAGGGTTAAAGATTTCAAAAAGTCCTTCATCCAACATCCTCTTAGCGCCGTACCCTCCCTCCTCACCTGGTTGAAATATGAATCCTAACTCAAATGGTAGCTTACCGGAGTCCCTAAGTTTCCTCGCTAACTTGACTAGACCGAGCAAGGTAGCCATATGAAGATCATGTCCGCAAGCGTGCATTACCCCTTCATTCTGAGAGCTATACTCAAGTCCAGTTTGTTCCTGAATGGGAAGAGCGTCCATATCTGCCCTGAAAGCTATCCTAGCTTTAGGTTGAGGGGTTTTAAGTACTCCTAGGAGACCTGTCTCAGCTATCCCCTTCACCACCTCATCTACCTGCTCTCTTAGAATCTCAGTTATAAACTTAGAGGTATTATACTCCTTCAAAGATAGCTCCGGATATCGGTGAAGGTATCTCCTCCATTCAACCATCTCCTGAAATAGGTCCTTAACATCCTCATCTAAGCTAACTCCTATCTCCTCCAGGAACTCCAGGGACGGATAATTAGAAGCGTGATCCCTCATATTCCCTCCTCCTCTCAGCTTTGGTTCTCCCTTATAGTATCTCCTCTAGTTATCCTCTCCCAAGCAAAGCTAAAGATGAGCAATCTAAGCACGTTATCGCCGTTTATTATCATCCAGATATGCTTCAATCCACCACCCAGGTACCTCACCACTACGTATATCACCGGAAGTCTTAGGAGCAACCTGGTGATAACGATGATCACTAGTGGGGTCCTGGTATCTCCTAAACCTTTCATAGCTCCAGCTAACGGGTTTATGATACAGAACATGATAACTGAGGGGATGATCCACCTTATAGACCAAGCTAAAGCTCCTTGTAGAGCTAGATCCGATGTTATCAGCTTAGCTATCAGTGGAGCCATTAGGAAGGTTAAGCTACCTATAACTAAGCTGATACTTCCGGAAATAAGCGCTCCGTACCAGCCTACTTTCCTTATAACCTCTTCTCTCCCCATGCCCTTAAGCTGTCCTATTATAGCGTTGTTCGCTATAGCGAAACCAATAGCTAGCACGAACATAAGTCCTTGAAGTCTCAGAGTTAACCTGTAGGTGGCTATATTCAAAGCGCCAGTAGGAGCTATCAACCATATTACCACCAGCTGAGAGCCAGTCATAACTAATCCCTCAAGCGAAGAGGGGATACCTAGCTTATATATCTCCTTCACTCGTCTAAACATCTCAGAGAAGTTCATCCTATAGATCAGCCATAGGTCTGGTCCCCTGATCAGGTTCATAGCGTTAGCTAACACGAAAGCTAAAGCTCTGGCTAATATAGCGATACCTGTTCCTAGAGCTGCTCCCATCACTCCTAACCTAGGCATTCCCAGTTTCCCAAATATCAAGCCGTAATCAAGTATTAGGTTGAGGATGATCCCGAAGAAATCAAAGTACATAGGTATTGAGTTAAGTCCCTTTCCCCTGTAATATCCCATAAGCGAGAAGATAGAGAAGCCGATAACTGAGGGGATAGCCAAAAGCTGAAAGTACCTGAAGGTTAGATCTAGGACATCTGATGGGAGGTTAAGCTTAGCGAAAGCCTTCTCAGCAAATATGGCTATCAGTAGGGTAATTAAGCCAGGACCTATCAGGCTAGCTATCATCCCAGCTATAGCGTACCTCTCCGCTTCATCCTCATCCCCTCTTCCAGTAGCCTGAGCGACTAGAGTGGTAACAGCAGTTACAACTCCCAACGTTAACCTGAACAGTATCATCCAGGCTAGGGAGGCAGTGGCTACCGCTGCTACGGCTACGCTAGCGTTAGGAAGATGGCCGACCATCACGTTATCAATAAACGTTAATATAGTTCTACCTATGTGAGAGGCCATTACAGGCATGGCAACGAAGAGAAAAGTTGACAGGAGAGCAGTAAAACTGAGATCTCCTCGCAGGAAGTCTCTAAGCTCTGAAGAGGGTTTAGCTTTAAAGCCCTCTTCCTCAGATGGTAAGGTAGCTGCTTTTATAGGCATAGGTTATGAGGACTCCTTAGCTATCAGGTAACTATCAGGTTAGCGATTAGAGATGATATCACCTATCGTAA
>JALUEN010000063.1:2163-5209 GCA_027052755.1 bacterium
ATCGTAAACTTAGGTGGAGCTAGCTGAGACAGGTATTCCCTAACCTCTCTCTTCTCTCGCTCCTCCTGAAGCTTCTTAATGCTAAGGGATATTCGTCTAGTCTCAGGGTTAAGGGAGGTTATAAGAGCCTCAACCTCTTCACCTTCTCTCCTCTTCTCTTCAGGAAGCTCAGTTATAGGCAAGACTCCTTCAATTCCGTAAGCTATCCTAACAAAAGCGTTAACCCTACCTAACCTGACTATCTTACCCTTTACCTCCATACCTTCCTTAAAGAGGTCCGTAACCTTAAGCCATGGATCAGGCTCTAGAGCTTTCCTGCTCAATGTAACCCTTCGCTTAGCTCTGTCAAAGTTTATGACTACAGCTTGTATCTCATCGCCTACCTTAACCAAATCTGAGGGATGCTTAACTCTATCCCAAGAGAGCTCACTAATAGGGATAAAACCATCAACCGTCTCAATTAGCTTAACGAAAACACCAGAGTCTATTATATTCTTAACCTGCCCTACTAATACCTTCCCCTCATACATCTCATCCCAGAACTCACGTTCCATCTTCCTTATTCGCTCTAGAACTGCTTGCTTGTTAGAGAGTATAACCTCATTATCCCTCTCCTTTATTTCAAGGATCTTCAGCTCAAGCTCAGTCCCCAGGAAATCCTCTAAGTTGATCTCCTCAAGCTTCCTCCCACCAGTGTAAATGTGGCTCTTAGGTACGAATCCCCTAAAAGGTCCCAGGTCTATTATCAGCCCACCAGAGTTATAATCCTTAACCAGTCCCCTAATAACTTTCTTCTCCTTATAAGCGTTGGCTAGCTCCTTCCTGTACTCGGACAGCTCAACGCTACGCCTGGAAAGTATCAAGTTCTCCGGCGAAGCCTTAAGGACCCTAACCTTAACCTTATCTCCCTCTTTATAACCCTTCAGGGCTTTCTCCGGGTCCCTCATAGAGACCTCGTTAAAGGGAACAAACCCCTCAACTTTATATCCAACATCAATATACATCCCCTCAGGGGTTACCTTAATCACTGTTCCCTCTATGGTCATCCCAGGCTTTAACTTCACCTCTATCTCCCCCTTGATGAGAGCAGTCTGAGTTGTAAAGCCTCCTTAATTGTATTTTCACCTATCCACTATATAATCCTAGTAGCTCTTCAAGGATTCAGATAAGTTAAGTAGAAGAAAGAATGGGAAAACTGGCGAAAGGAGACCTTAAGGTGAACACTCTCCTCAACTATCTCATAGGTGGAGCTATATTCGCTTTAGGAGATCTAATTGCTCAGATCACCAACCACGATATATCTCTTACCAGAGTTTTGGGGATCTTTCTAATAGCTTCAACCCTCTATGCCTTAGAACTTGATAACTACTTTAAGTTCCTGGCGAACTGGAAATCACCTAAACCCTTCCTCAGCACTTTACTCTGGGATAGCTTAGGAGAGGGGTACAAACTCAACTGGCTAGGGAGAACTATTGGAGCTATCCTGTTCTTCAACCCCCTCTGGATAGCTAGGCACTTCTTGTTCATAGATCTCTTTAGGGATAACTTCAGAGGACTGATCAGCTGTATTCACTTAAACTGCCCAGTGGATCTCCTATCCCTGCTGAACACTAGTACTAAATCCTTCATCTTAGGAATTCCGCTAGCCTTCATAGGGAACTACGTAGTTCAGGTTAAAGTACCGCTGAAGTACAGGTTCATAGGTAGCTCTATCCTGAGCTTACTCTTTGCTATATATTACGGGATAATGGAGTACCTGCTCTAGGAGGGATTGGCATGGCTGAGAAAAGGCCTCTTGTCTATATCTCAGGAGCTTTAACGGGATTAGAGAATCCAGATAACCAGAAGAGGTTCTATGAGAGGATAGCTTCCCTCTGTGAGGAGATAGGGCTTGAAGCCTACCTCCCCCATAAGCACACTGACCCAGTTAATCACCCATATATCTCCCCTCAAGAGGTCTTTGAGAGGGACAGGAGGGCAGTTAGGAAAGCAGATCTGGTTATCGCCTACGTGGGGATACCATCCCTCGGTGTGGGAATGGAGCTAGCCTACGCAGAGGTGTTTGATATACCAGTGATACTGCTAGCTGAGGAGGATAGGAAGATCTCAAGGTTTGTTCTAGGAATTCCCAACGTTAAAGGAGTGGTAAGGTTTAAAACAAGAGAGGAAGCCCTAGAGAAGTTAAAGGATAACTTAAAGGAGATCTGTGATAGTATAATATCCTAGTTCTACCTCGTCTAGGCTTTACGAATAACTTAAGAGAAGATAAGCAGTAAGAAGTGACGAGGGAGGTAAATCCCTTTCTCATAATAACTTCGTAAATTAGAAAAAAGGAGGAACTTTTAAGAGATGACATAGCAAATTTAGCTACTAAGATTCCACTTACTGAATTAGCAGCAGCTACTCCTAGGGACTTTTTCTTGCTCTTTAGCTAGCTTGTTATCTCAAATTACCATCAGTTTTATTGCAATATATCCCTTTAAACTCTTCTTTATGTTTTTTAGTTATAAAGATAGAATTTATCGTTAACTTTCATAGCTTTATTTTATCCCTTTATTTGAATTCTGCTCTCCTTTTAACAAGTTCCAAGCTTCATCTATAGAAGAGATCTTCACGATCTTCAGAGGGTCAAAAGATGTAACTATATATATAGGTTTGCCCTCTCTCAGCCTAAATATTGCTCGCTCTGGAGTAGTAGTATTATCTGGCGAGCTCCATTCCTCTAGGAGTTTCCTCATTGTACCTGCCCTATCTTTTTCTAAGTCTTTCTTTAATCTTTTATAATATCTTATCCTACTATCACTATGAACCTTATCCATAACACTAGACCCAGCAAAATTTATAAAGAAAGTTGAATATGAGGTACCAAGTAAACCTCCAACTATTTGACCTATTATACCAAATGGGGCTAATACAGTTAGATAAAATGAAGCTCCTATTATAAGTGGTGTGAGCATGAACAACGCGGTAGAAAGTTTGTCTATTAGTTCTAAATTATCGGGTATATCTGTTTCCGTTTTTAAATATCCGGAAGGATCTTCAAGAT
>JALUEN010000064.1:0-15614 GCA_027052755.1 bacterium
ACCAGGTTCGTACCAGTTGACGTTATGTATCAGCAGGTCTTCATCTTCTTTGATCCTGAGTGATACGATATAAGCTTAGCGGGAAGGTACAAGTTGATGAAGGCTTTTGACAAGAAGGTGAAATGTCCTAAGTGTGGTTACGAGGAGTATCCTAGGAGATTGAAGTGTCCAAAGTGTGGGGCTTACTTTAAGTTTGACACTGTGCTTACACCAAATGATTTCATTGATGTGGTTAAATATCACATGGCGTTCTTAGAGGGATTTGGACAGGAGGATGACCTAGATCACCTCAGCAACCGAAAGCTCAGACGTGTCGGTGAACAGCTCTACAACCAGTTCAAAGCTGGTATGATAAGGCTCTCTAGGGTAGTCAGGGAGAGGTTTATGATAGCTTTCGGTAATCAGGAGAGAGTATCTGATAAAGCATCAAAGCTCATAGATAAGTTTAACCGAATTCTAGCATCATGGGAGGAGCCAGACGAGGAGACTTTAAACGAGTTAAACGATCACCTAAAGATCCTAGAGGATCTAATAGATTCATTGACCTCTCTAAGGGATAGCCTTACTAGACTAGCAAGGACTAAGGAGATAAAGAAGGCAGCTAGTGAGCTGAAGAACGAGACAGCAAAGATCATTGATAAGGCTAAGAAACTCAGAGATGCTTTCAACGAGATGAAGAGTACTCTCAGCGCTGGTAAGAAGGTAAAGGCTGATAAAGTTAAGTCGGTTAGAGAGCTAGTTCTGAACATAATGGATATGTTAATCTCCCTCAAGGGAGATATAGATCGCAATGCCACTATAGCAAGCGCTATAGAGATAAATATATCTGAGGTATTCACTAACAGACCTGTAGTTGGAGCTATAAAGCAGTTTTTCGCTCAGCAGAGTCAGTTGTCCCAATTCCTGGATCAAACTAACCCACTTGCTGAGCTCACCCACAAGAGGAGGATATCATCGTTAGGACCTGGAGGACTTCACAAGGAGAGAGCAGGTTACGAGGTCAGGGACGTGAAGTCAACCCATTACGGTAGGATATGTCCTATAGAAACGCCAGAGGGATCTAACATAGGTCTGATAACATCTCTAGCTATACTAGCTGATAGCAACGACTTTGACTTCCTGGTAACACCTTATTACAAGGTTGAGAACGGTAAGGTGAACTTTGATAAGGTTGATTACCTTGACGCTGATGATGAGAGCAGGTACGTCATCGTTCCTGCTGATACCGAACTAGATGAGGAAGGTAGGATAAAGGACGAGTACGTAGTGGCAAGGAAAGGTGGAGAACTTCAGATAGTGAAGAGAGAAGAGGTTGACTACATAGATGTCTCACCTAGACAGATCTTCAGCTTGTCTGCCTCCCTTATCCCGTTTATTGAAAACGATGACGCTAACAGAGCTCTGATGGGAGCTAACATGCAGAGACAAGCTGTACCACTAGTTGAGACAGAGGCTCCGTTTATAATGACCGGTATGGAGAAGATAGCAGCTGAGAACAGTGGATATCTAGTGAAAGCTAGGAGAAGCGGATACGTCAAGTACGTTGACGCTAACAAGATAATCATAACTACTGATGATGGAGACGAGGATATCTACGAGCTGATAAAGTTCACCAAATCCAACGCTGCTACTACGATACACCAGGTACCGATAGTTGACCCAGGCCAGAGGGTAGAAGCAGGTCAGGCTATAGCTTCTGGGCCATCTATGAGCGGTGATACCTTAGCTCTGGGAAGAAACGTGTTGGTAGCTTTCTTGCCGTGGGAGGGCTATAATTTTGAGGATGCTGTGGTGATCAGCGAGGAGCTAGTGAGAGATAACGTATATGACTCCATACACATTGATGACTTTGAGTGTAAAGCGACGAAAACTAAGCTAGGTGATGAGGAGATAACCAGGGAGATACCTGGTGTTCCAGAGGAGGAGCTTAGACACTTAGATGAGAAGGGAATTGTACTGCCTGGTACCTGGGTAAAGCCTGGTAACATACTAGTTGGTAAGCTAACACCGGAGGGCGAGAGTGAACTATCACCAGAGGAGAAGCTTCTCAGGGCTATTTTTGGAGATCAGGCTAAGAAGGCTAAGGATACCTCCCTTAGGGTCCCGCCAGGTCTCAGGGGTAAAGTTATGGACGTTTACGAGATAGATCCATCATCTAGCGATCCTTTCTCTGAGGACAGCAACCTCCTCAAGATGGTAATGGTTTACATAGCTCAGTACAGACACCTTCAGGTAGGAGACAAGATGGCGGGTAGACATGGTAACAAGGGTGTTATATCTGTCGTCGTACCTGTGGAGGACATGCCGTTCCTAGCTGATGGTACACCGATACAGATGGTATTGAACCCACTAGGTGTTCCCTCTAGGATGAACGTTGGACAGATTATGGAGACTCACCTTGGGTTAGTGTGTAAACTATTGGGGATAAGGATGGAGGTACCATCCTTCTACAAGATGACACATGAGGAGATCAGGGAATGGATGAAGAAGGCGCTGGAGAAGGAGTTAATGGACCTGATGGGGGACAATAAGCGAGCCTACTCTTCTAAAGAGCTATTACTGTTGATGATGAGAAGGTCCGGATACACAATTGAGCACGTGTTAGATCTACTAGGATTTGATAGGGAGAAGCTGATGGAGAGGTTAACTCAAGCTGGCTACGATAGACCCGAGTTAGAGAAGTACACGGATGAGGGCTTGAAGAAGTTGATCGTCTTAGATGACCTAACTGAGGATGAGCACAAGAAAGCCATCAACAAGATAATAGACAATCTGTTAGATGGTAAGTTTATCTTATATGATGGTAAGACCGGCCAGCCTTTTAAACAGCCTGTTATCGTAGGTTACATGTACATGATGAAGCTGATCCACCTGGCGGAGGATAAGATACACGCTAGGTCAACAGGACCCTACTCACTGGTAACGCAACAGCCCCTAGGTGGAAAGGCTCAATTTGGTGGTCAGAGGTTCGGAGAGATGGAGGTATGGGCCTTGGAGGCTTATGGAGCCTCATATGCTCTCCAGGAGATGCTGACGATAAAATCAGATGACATTACCGGAAGATATAAGGCCTATGAGGCTATCATCAAGGATGAAAATATTAAGCTAGTAACTATCCCAGAGTCCTTCAAAGTGTTGATCAAGGAGCTTCAAGCTCTTGGCATGAACATAGAGATCATCACTAAGGACAACAAGAAGATTATCCCCAAGGATTACGGTGCCTTTGAGCCAGAGGAGGAAAGCCTTATACCTACTTATAGAATTTAATATCCGGGAGGGAGGTTGGTAAGATATGTCACTCACCTTGAATGATATAAGTGCCATAAAGATATCCCTAGCGTCCCCCGATATGATAAGGAGCTTGTCCTTCGGTGAGGTTAAGAAGCCAGAGACCGTTAACTACAAGACGTTGAAGCCGGAAAGGGATGGTTTATTCTGTGAGAGGATCTTCGGGCCTATAAAGGATTATGAGTGTGCCTGTGGAAAATACAAGCGCTCGAAGTCCATATCTCTCTTAATGAGGACGAAACAGAAGGGCTTTAGATGTGAGAGATGTGGAGTGGAGATAACCAGGTCTAAGGTTAGGAGGGAGAGGTTAGGACATATAGAACTAGCTGCCCCCGTAGTTCACGTTTGGTACTATAAGGGTAACCCTAGTATAATATCCTTATTCCTAAACTTACCTCAGAGCGATCTTGAGAAGGTTGTCTCTTTCCAATCCTGGATAGCTACCTCGGTAAATGAGTTCAACAGGGAGATATTACTCCAGCTATTAAAGGTGGTTTACCTCAATATTAGGGAGAACCTCAGGAAGAACTGGGAGTCTATAAAGTCTAATTTAGAAAACCTTCTAGAGGATATTGAGGAGCGTATAAAATCCTACAGTAAGTCCTCTAACGGAAAAGCTTATAAGTTCCTAGAAATAATGAGGGAGATAATCCTGAGGCTAGTTGGCAAGGATGGAAATGGATTAGTGGACTCTCTATTTGATGATATCGGTAGCAGTATTAGAAGCATAAAGGCTAGAGATATTGAGAACAGGTATAATGATTTCCACATAGATCTGGTTAACAGACTTAGGAGATTAGAGGCTAACATACCATCTGATAGCACTTTGAAGTCAATATGGGAGAACTTTCACAGGATAGTTACTGAGACTATAAACCTGCTACTATCTATGGAGGGAACTGGTGTATCGCTTCAGAAGATAGATGAGGTTTACGTTTACTTCAGGGATCTCCTTAACTCACTAGCTTACAAGAAGGTCATAAGTGAATCTGATTACTCCCAGATGGAGAAGTTAGAAAAAGAGTACAGGGAGAAGTTGATCTCCTTGTCCCTCATACTAATGCTACCTGATTCTGAGATAAGGGAGATCTTTGGATATGAAGTAGGGGAGTACTTGATAAACCTTAAGAGGGATATACCGCTGCTCATAGCTTTAAATAGGTTAGATTCCAGATCACTTAAAAACCTTTTGGATATCTTATTAAAGAGGGAGGATCTGGAGAGGGAGATATCTGAGCTTAAGGAGAAGCTATCAGACTTAGAGTCTAGTTTAGAAAACGCTAGCACGAACTCTGAAAAGGAGAAGCTTCTAGGAGAGATAGAGAAGGTCAGGGAGGAGCTCTCAGAAAAGTCAATAAGGTTTGAGAACTCCTGGTTTGATTTCAGGAACTTAGTAGAGAACTTGGTCTTCTCTGAAGGTAAAGGTGTGTTTAATCTATATAACTTAAGGGATTACTTAGGGATATTCTACGTGGATATCAATAACGAGGAGGAGTTTGAGGAGTATAAGAAGACCTTCGCTGAGAAACTAGCTAAGGAGTTGCTCACGTTAGCTACTATATCTAGTCAGGGCACAGCTTCCCCTTCAGGAAATAAGGTGATAAGGGAAGGGGCTCAGGAGATAGAGTTAGAGTCTCTTCCCACTGAGAAACCTAGGTCTAACTCCATAGATGAGAAGGTTCTGGAGAATTACCTAGTTAGCAGGTTCCTTGAGTTCTACAATAACTGGAACACTATTAGAGATACTATAAAAAACAAGCTCCTGAGAAAGTACTCAGCTACAATTGATAAGAGGCATCAGGAGTTCGCTAGAACTTACCTAGGGATGATAGAGAATCAGAAGATATCTATAACGGATAGGGACTATCGTGAGCTCAGTAAGATTTCCTATCTAGGTTTCGCTGAGAAGGTAGCTGTGATCCTGTATGATCTAGTTAGAAATAGGTTAAAGAGCCTAAGCGGAGTAGTAAAAGCCTTCCCACTGTTTGAGGATGCTGTATCTGAGCTGTTAGAAGATTTTGATTTCGTCGCTAGGTTAAGATATGCAGCTGATAAGGAGATGTCATCTAAAGCTTCTAAAGTTGCGGACTATTCTGAGGAGTCTCCGAAGGTAAGAGTTCTTAAGGAAGGCTATAAGAGGCTTCTGAGTTTCTCCAAGTTTGCTACTATCTCCACCTTCATGACAGGGGCGGGAGCAATTAGGATCTTACTCTCCAAGGTTGATGTTGATCAGATGTATGAGGAGCTTAGAAATAAAATAAACTATCTCCTAGAGTGGGAAGTAACTCAGAGGAGGCTCTTTAACAGGGATATCATCTTAGGATTGCTCACTTACAAGTACTATGTTCAGAGGAGGAGGAAGTTAATAGATGAGCTGGATTCCAGTTTAAGGCCTCTCTCTGATAAAGTCTTAATGAACTACCTTGAGAGCTTAGAGAAACTGAACTTACATGATATAATAGCTAGATCACCTTGGACTTATCCGTGGGATATATCTGAGAACTACTCTGAGTTCAGAGACGCGGTAGAGGAGAAGGTAGAGGACCCAGAGCTTAGGCGAAAGGTAGTTAGATATATTAAGGAATTAGAGGATCTAGATAAGGAGTACTTAGATCTGTTAGAGTCTTTTGAGAAATTGGGTGTCAAGGGATCGGTTATCCCCAATGATAAATATGAGCACTTATCAACGATAATCTATGATTTAACTCCTGAGTTCTCCTCACTGATGTTCCAGCTTTACCTAACATCCAACTCCTCTAAGCTGAAGCTGAAAAAGGAGATCCTCTCAAAGCTACCTCCTTTAGATGAGCTTAGGGATCTGATCTTGAAAATCGCTGTGATAACCAGGGGTACGCCTGCTAGGGTGAAGGAGCTGAAGAGGTTAATAGATGAGTACTTCAAGGCTAAGGATGAGGATAAGGATCTAGCTAGGGATAAGTTACGAGCCCACATGATATCAATGAAGCTTGATTCCTACCCAGAGCTTGAGGATGAGTTCCTCAACACTGAGTACCCACTTATGTTAGCCTTCTCTGATGGTAAGGTGGAGTGGACAGATGATGAGCTAAAGCACCTGAGAGAACTGATAGATGACTTAGCTAACAATGATGAACTTTATTGGGCGGATCTCTACGTTAAGCTTATAGAGAAGCTCTGGGAGTACGCTAGCAAGTTTATAGTTTACGAGGATGGCACTAAGAGAGACACCTTAAAAGAAGAGCTTGTCTCTGCCTGGGAGAAGCTCTTAGAGGTCGTTCCCGGAGTACTTGATCCAATCCCTGCTGAGTTCCAGATAGCTAAGACCCATAACATAACGGCAAGAAATAAGCTGATAAAGAGACTAGAGGTTGTCTGGTCATTTAAGTTCTCAGGCGTTAAGCCCTCCTGGATGGTCCTAGAGGTTGTACCTGTATTACCTCCTGACCTAAGACCTATAGTGCCACTTGAGGGTGGGAAGTTCGCTTCTTCTGACCTCAACGATCTTTACAGGAGGATCATCAACAGAAACCTGAGGCTCAAGAGGCTCTACGAGTTGGATGCTCCGAAGATGATTATAAACAACGAGAAGAGGATGCTCCAGGAAAGCGTGGATGCCCTCATAGATAACAGTAAGAAGGCTAAGCCTGTAGTCAGTCAGGGAAGCACTAAGCGACTCCTCAAGTCCCTCTCAGATAACCTGAGAGGAAAGCAGGGTAGGTTCAGACATAACCTGTTAGGAAAACGTGTTGACTACTCTGGTAGAGCTGTTATCGTGGTTAACCCGAAACTGAAGATGCATCAATGTGGTGTACCTAAGGAGATGGCATTAGAGCTCTTCAAGCCTTTCCTGATAAGGAAGCTTCAGGAACGAATGAGCGATATGACCATAAAACGCGCTAAGAGGATGATTGAGCAGGGAAGACCTGAGGTATGGGACCTCTTAGAGGAGGTTATCAAGAACCACCCAGTTCTACTCAACAGAGCACCTACGCTTCACAGGTTAAGTATCCAAGCGTTTGAGCCTGTTCTAGTGGATGGAAAGGCTATCCAGATACATCCTCTGGTTTGTACACCTTATAACGCTGACTTTGACGGTGATCAGATGGCTATACACGTTCCGCTAACCCCTGAAGCTCAAACTGAGAGCAGGGTGCTTATGTTATCCATACACAATATGCTTATCCCAGCTAATGGTCAACCAGCTAACTCTCCTACCCAGGATATGGTAATAGGAGCCTACTACCTCACAATAGAACTGGAACCCTTCTCAAAGGAGAAGGTGAGGAAAGCTTTCTACAGCTTTGATGAGGCTATAAGAGCCTTTGAGGAAGGTGTTGTAGACGTTCACGATTGGGTAGCGGTATCAGTTCCTAGCAGCCTTCTCGTGAGGGAGAGCATTAAGGATGAACCTAAGAAGCTTAGGACAGGAATACTTTACACAACTATAGGTAGGATAATCTTTAACGAGGCTATAAGGAAGTACGTTGTTAAATACGATCCAAAGGTGGAGTACTTTAACTTTGAGTTTGATAAGAAGGCTCTGAAGTGGCTAGTGGCTACCCTTATATACAGGTATGGCATGGTTAAAACTGCTCCGGTACTTGATGAACTGAAGGAGTTAGGCTTCTACTGGGCTACAAAGCAGGGATTAACCATGAGTATAGCTGACCTAGTGGTACCTGAGGAGAAAGCTCAGATACTTAAGGAAGCTGAGGAAAAAATTAACGAGTATGAGAAGTACTACAAGATAGGATTGCTCTCTAGGGAGAAGCTGGATGAGCTCAAGATAGAGATCTGGCAGGAGACAACTGATAGGGTAGTGGAGGCGCTCAAGAGGTACTTCATCCAGAAAGCTAAGCTCAACCCGGTCTGGATGATGGCGAACTCAGGAGCTCGTGGTAGCATGAGCCAGGTTAAACAGCTATCCGGTATGAGGGGACTGATGGTGGATCCAACTGGTAGGATCATTCCCACACCAGTTAAGGCTTCTTTCAAGGAAGGTCTAAGCGTGATAGAGTACTTCATATCTACTCACGGTGCTAGGAAAGGATTAGTGGACACTGCTCTGAGAACCGCTGACTCAGGTTACCTCACTAGGAGAATGGTTGACGTGCTTCAGGATATCTACGTTAAGGAGGAGGACTGTGGTACTACTGAGGGTATCGTGGTCCGTGCTCTGAAGGAGATTAATTGGGATCCAGAGGAGGCTCAGAAGATTAAGGTATCTGAGGCTCTTGGCAGGACCTTAGCAGAGGATATCACTAAGGGCAAGAAAGTTCTGGCTAAGGCTAACACCTTAGTTGACTGGAACACGAGGAAACAGCTAGAGGAGGCTGGAGTTAAGGAGGTTAGGGTTTACTCTGAAAACGAGATAATACCGTTCAGCCAGAGGATAAGGGGAAGAGTATCACTTCAGGACTTCGTTAACCCAGAAACCGGTGAGGTTATCGTTAAATCAGGTGAGCTTATAACTGTAGATAAAGCTGAGAAGATCGCTAAGTACTACGTTGAGGGTAAAGTTAGGAGTGTCCTGAAGTGTAAGTCCTTCAAGGGAGTATGTAGGAAGTGTTACGGTGAGGATCTAGCGAGAGGTAATGCTCTCATTGATCTAGGAGAAGCAGTAGGTATAATCGCAGCTCAGAGTATTGGAGAGCCTGGTACTCAGCTAACGCTACGTACCTTCCACACAGGTGGAGTAGCTATGGAGGACATCATTCAGGGTCTCCCCAAGGTTGAGTACCTATTTGAGGTTAGGAGACCGAAAACCGTAGCCCCATTCCTGCCAGAGGAATCAGTCCTCAAAGAGGTTGAGACAACAGATAAGGGTTATAAGCTGAAGTTCAAAGGTGAGATCTTCGGTGAGGATTACGAGATACTAATTCCGTTCAACCAGAAGCTTAACTTCAGGATATCAACCATAACTAGAGGTGCTAAGTTCAAAGAGAAGAAGATACCTGCCTGGATACCGCTTACAAGGGGGTTACTCCCGCTTAGGGAGGTAATGGAGAAGGGTATCTCCTTCCTGTGGGACAAGCTGATAACGAACGTGATTAAGGATGGTAAAGGCAAGGTTATCAGGGATCTCTTAGCTTCCACTGAGATTCCAGTTGATATATACGTCAGAAAGGTCAAGGAGCTCTGGGAGAAGTATAGATCTGAGGACAAGGTTATAAAGAAGGCTCAGGAGGAGCTGAGGAAACTGATTGAGGATTACGTGATAGAGATCGTTCAGAAATACATCGTTGATGAGATCCAGAAGGTATATGTGGGTCAGGGAGTATCTATACATGACAAACACATTGAGCTGATCGTCAGGCAGATGAGCAGGTTCGCTAGAATTATAGATCCAGGTGATACAGAGCTACACCCTAACAAGCTAATTGACTACATCGCTTTAGAGCGCTTGAACGAGATGCTGGAGAAAGAGGGTAAGAGGAAAGTTATTGCTCAGAGGGTCTTGTTAGGTATAACTAAAGCAGCGCTAAACACTGAGTCGTTCCTCTCCGCAGCATCATTCCAGGAGACCACAAAGGTCCTAACCTACGCTGCGATAGAGGGACAAGTTGATCCATTGAACGGGCTGAAGGAGAACGTGATCATCGGTAAACTGATACCAACGGGTACCGGATTCTGGAAGTACAGAGACCTGAAGATCAAAGTGAGATCTAAGTGATGGGAGGAGAGAGGGGACGGCGCTTGCCGTCCCCTTCCCTTTTCCATGAGGTTAAGAGTTGCTGGGCTAATTAGGTATAGGGACAAGCTCCTATTAGTTAACCACGTGAAGGGGTATAGGAGCTACTGGCTCCTTCCTGGCGGTGGAGTAAGGGAAGGGGAGAGCATTGATAGAGCATTAGCTAGGGAGCTCTTTGAGGAGCTTGGGCTGGATGAGCTTCACTTCTCTATAAGAGATGTAGTTCTGATAGTGGAGAGCATTGGCCCTTCTCGGCACGTGGTTAACCTAATTATGGAGGTTCACCTACCAGAGGATCTCTTCGCTAGGAACCTAGATGGAGATCGCTGGAGGTGGAAGTCAGAGGATCCCAGGGTGGTTGGCGCTAGGTTGTTTTCCAGATCAGAGCTGGAAAGTCTAGAGATACATCCACCTATAAACGAGGAGCTTAGGGCTTACCTCTCTGGAAAACCCTTTAAGAGGATCTACATAGGGGCAAGGTGGCGACCTTAGATGATACCTCTTCTAGCTATCTCTATCCTGCTGATATTACTCCTCTTCATCGCCTTACCTTTTATAATAGGAGCTTATCTTCAATCTAAACGAGGTTCTAAGCTGGAGCTGAATCAGACTCCTTGGTTTAAAAGTGGCGCTTGCAGGTTAATCAAGATATTGACTTTAAAGAATAAAGGGAACTTCCACGCTTTAATTTTAGAGGGATACGTTAGGAGTAAGTTCATGGAGTCTTATCCGTTCCTGATTAGGCTCCTTAGGCCTGATCAACCATCACCTTACCCCTATTTTAAAACAGCTCTGATTAAACCAGAGAATTCTAAAAAAGATCCCAAAGAGCTTAAGATTATCTTAGAGCTTCTCTTAGATAGGAGTACTTCTAGTGAAGTTTTCTCGGCACCGGATCTGGAGCTAGTCTTAACCTTTTATGATAACAAACCAATCAGGACGGTAACGTTTCCCATAGCTACTGAGGTATCTGGGGAGGGGCCTTCGGATCTTGACCTGTCCTCTAAATCTGGAAATCACTCAAAAGAGGATGATTTAACCTCTGAGGTATCCCTTCTCAATATATTTACTGATTACGGTAGTATCAGCTGTCTGAGAACACCGATTATTGAGAGAGAATCTCAGCTAGTTGAGTATCTACTTGAGGGACTTAGGAGATTTCGCGATGTTTACAATGAACAGCCGGAGTTGGTAGCTATATCTGAGAGCGTCGTAGCTATAGCTCAGGGAAGAGCTTTTAAGGTCTATGAGGTGAAAACTACAGCTATATCTGAGACCTTAACTGGTTTCTTTCACGAGGATTCCAGTATGTCTAGCCCGTATGCTTTTCAGGTAGTACTTAGAGAGGTTGGCTTTCTCAGGATCCTCTTAGGGATATGGGGAGGAATGTTAGGGAAGCTATTTAGACAAAGGGGTTGGTTTTACGTTTTAGCTGGCAGGCAGGCTGCTTCAGTAGATGACTGTGGTGGTACTACTCCACCATTTGATAAGAGTGTGGTCCTATCTCCTAGGGATCCTAGCTTTTTTGCGAAAAGACTTAAGGAGAAGCTGATTGAAAGGGATAAAGAATTGTCCTCAATACACCTAGCGGTTGTTGACGTCAATGACCTGGGAGCCGTAGATCTCTTAGGAACTTCTGATATCTCCAATTGGAAACTTCATGAGGTTGCCCTTAAGAAACTTCTCAGAAAAAATCCTCAGGGTAATGAGGATGAGAGAAGACCTATCGTCCTAATCCCTAAGGCTACTTTAGAGAAGGCTTCCTCTTAAACAGCTTTTCCTTGTAGATCTATCAAGGGAAGAGGAGGTAGGGTAGATGGTATTCAAGTTCGGTGCTGAGGTCCTCCTTGAGGAGAACTTAGAGGAGTTAAGAGGAAAGAGGGTAGGGCTTTTAACTAACTGGTCAGCGTACCTTAACTGGAGTGGGAAGATAGTTCCGACCTTTCAGGCTCTCCTTGAGGCTAGCAGGGAGTATGGTTTTCAACTAGTGAGGATCTTCTCTCCTCAGCATGGCTTGTGGATGTTAAGGCAGGCGAACATGTTAGAGTGGGATGGTGGAGAGGAGTTATCCCTTAAGGTCTTCAGCCTCTATGGGAAGTACAGGAAACCACCTCTAGAGACTTTGGAAGATCTAGATATTATGCTCGTTGACCTCCAGGATGTGGGTGCTAGATACTATACCTACGTGTGGACCTTGAAGTTGACTATGGAGGCTTGCGATGAGCTGGGACTCCCTCTCTGGGTTTTGGATAGGCCTAACCCGATAGGTCGCGGAGTTGAAGGTCCTATCTTAAGACGGGAGTTCTTCTCCTTTGTTGGGATGGAGGAGATACCGGTAAGGCATGGGATGACCATAGGAGAGCTAGCCCTACTGATAAGGACATCAAATGAGCTTAAACTACCCCTTAGGGTTATTAAGATGTCTAACTGGGATCCTAGGGGGTGGCCTGAGGATAGGCCATGGATCTTACCGTCTCCTAACATGCCCACCTTGGATACGGCTTTAGTGTATCCTGGAGGATGCTTGTTTGAGGCAACTAACGTTAGCGAGGGAAGGGGAACTACTAGGCCCTTTGAGATCGTGGGAGCGCCTGAGGTGGATCCATTTAAGTTAAGGGATCTCTTGACTAGCTGGAGCGAGAAGTTGGGGTTAGCAGGTTTTCAGCTGTATCCAGTGAGGTTCGTACCGACCTTTGATAAGGGTAGGGGGCAGGAACTGGGTGGAGTTATGGTGATAGTTACGGATAAATCCTCATTTCAGCCGGTGAGACTTTATTCCCTGATGATGAGGGGGTTTAAGCTTATTTGGAAGGACTTCAGGTGGCTTATGCCACCTTATGAGTACGAGTACTCTAAGATGCCTATAGATATCCTGTGGGGAAGTCCTCAGCTCAGGGAGTTAATTGACAAGAACGCTAGGTTGGAGAGCTGGAGGGAACTCTTCCTTAAGTTATCTGAGGAGGAGAGAGGCTTTCTAAACCTGAGGAAGAATTTCTTACTATACTCTGAGGCTCTTGAAAAGGAGGGAGCGTCATGCGTTTGAGGATAGGGATAATAATAGCTTTCCTGCTGTCCTTATCGTTCTTGCTTACCTCTTATGCTTCATCTGCTCTATCACCTAACCGAGGCTCATCTATAGGGGTATATAAGCCTCCTATAGACAAGTCGCTTCTAACCGATAACCTACTCCTAGACTACTCTGCTTTAAAACCCGGAGAGAGGTGTGAGGTAGTTACCGTAATAAAAGGTGTTTCAACTGATAGGATACCTTGTCATGTGTTAGGAGTGATAAAGAGCGGTGGATGGCTTCCTAGGAAGATAGTTATAAAGTTTGACATAAAGGATATCCCTGTAGCGGCGGGAATGAGCGGATCTCCGGTAATTGTAAGAGGTAAGATTGTTGGAGCTCTATCAGCTGGTCCTCTTTTCCCTAAGGAGCCAGTTGCTTACGTTACACCAATAGCTGATATGTTAACGATGAAGGCTAGGGGAAGCTCTGGAAATGAGGAGTACGCTCTGCTTAGCTTGTATGCTAACCTGAATCTGAGTCCATCTGCTAAGAGAGTAATGGGGATCATAATCTCCCATGAGCTGGGGATCACTCCTCAAGAGCTTAGCTCTATAGATCTCAACAAGTACAAGAATTCGCTTTTGTGGAGCTTGAACACTACAGCGGAACCTTCACTTTCCTTTGGAGATAAGAAAGTAGTTAACTATCCAGAGATACTATCAAAGAAGACCTTTAAACCAGGTGATGCTGTATCCGTTATGATAACTAGGGGAGATGTAAAGTTATTTGCTACGGGAACTGTAACTCACGTTAAGGGAAATCAGTTCTTAGCGTTCGGGCACCCATTCTTCTGGATCGGAGACGTGAAGCTTCCGGTATATACGGCGGAGATCCTTCACGTTCACGATAACTACTTTAACAGTTATAAATTACCTAACGCTGTGAATGAAGTTGGTGCTCTAGACTTTGACGGCAACTTCGCTATAAGGGGAACTATAGGCGAGAAGGTAGAGATGATGCCTGTTCACGTTAAGATCTCAAGACCTAACGGGCAAACTGCTGAGTATCGCTTTGAGGTAGCCAGGCACAGGAAGCTTACTCCTTTCTTCACTGCGATAGGGATTTTATCCCTACTTGATAACTTAGATACCTATCAGCAGGAGGCTGCGGTTAAGGGAACTTTATCTATTGGTTTCTCTAACGGGAAGGTTATAAAATACTCCTCACTGATGGCTAATCAGAAGGTCAACCCTGCTCTAGCTCTTGTGATCAGGACTTACATCTGGCTGAGGTTTTTCCTCAATACCCCTTATGCGGAGCTAAAACCTGAGTACGTTGACCTCTCCGTGAAGATACTGCCTAACGATAGCGCTAGTTTACCGATAGCTTTTATCAAGGACTTGAAGTACTACTCCATTGACCCATTAACTTACAGGGTTGTAGCTACTTTAAAGACTAGGACGGGAAGGGAGTTCACAGAGGAGTTCACCGTTAGGTATCCTATTAAGCAGAAGGTCTATAGGTTAGCGGTTTGTGGAGGGCCTTACACGTTACTTGCTAGGAAGTACATAAAAACCTTACCTTATGCATCTAGGGATGTTGACAGGTTCTTTGAGATCTTGAATAGTTTAGAGCCTGAGTCTGGGCTTTACCTCCTCACATCTTACAAAGCGAAAACCTACTCAATACATCCATTTAAGAGCTTTCTCCTACCTGCTAGCTTACTTCAGAACCTCTCTGTTTTCTCCAAGGATCTCTACAGCTTCTCTCACGTTGAGATCAAGCAGGTTAGGAAGATCCCTTATGTGGTAAGGGGAGCGAAGGGTATAGCTATTAAACCTCAAAAGGGAGGTTACACGGTTTCCGATGAGAGGAGAGAGGGGAATGCCTCTGTGTATGAGGACCAGTTTGAGAGGATAGCTTTCTCAGGATTAGATGGGGAGCTCTTTAAGGCTTACTTAGATACCTTTAAGGAGATGTTGAGCTCTCATGAGGATACCCTGAGTAGTGAGGAGGTAGAGCTGAGGGAGAAGTTAGGTAAATTGAAGCGCACTAGCTCAAAGAAATCAGCTAAAGCTTCCAAGGAGAGAAAACCTCAGACCTCCTCTCCTACTAACGCACCTAAAGTCAGGAGCATCTCATTAACTGATATATCTGATCTACTTGAGGGACAGTCTCAGAACGTCCTATTGACCGTTGACGGTAAGATATACCCGATGCGATCTCTTAAGAAGAAGAGGTTGGAGAGCATCCTATATGCTAAGAGGTTGGGTGATATTCTCTTCATGGTATCACCGAATAACTTATACCTATACAACACCTCCACTGGAAGGTTATCTTCTTACAGCCTGAGGATAGCCCTATTAGGGGACGAGGCCATAACCTCTATTCAGCCTATTAGCGAGGAGAAGCTCTTAGTTGGAACCTTGAGGGGTAACCTCTACTTACTAAAGGTTTTACCGGGAGTTCACAGGGTAAAGGTATTAGCGAAAGCTGATCTAAAGGCACCTATTACCTCAGTTGGATTCAGCGGTCAGAGGGTTTTCATTGGTCTAGCGAATGGAAAAATTCTCGTCTCTAATCCTACCTTAAAGGGCTTGAGAGACTTCTTGAGGATGAGGGACTTAAAGCCTTCTCAAATCTTAG
>JALUEN010000064.1:15624-16941 GCA_027052755.1 bacterium
CCCAGCGGGAAGTTACTAGTTTTAGACAGAGAGGGCAATCTCCTAGGGTCGTTCTCTGCTTTCGGAGAGGTAACCGCTTTAGGTATTATGAAGGATAAGCTGATAGTGGGTACTTCTAAGAAGCCTTACCTATTTACCTTGGATCTTAAGAGTGGAGCTTGGAACTTAATGGACAGCATGGCTTCTAGAGGTTACATAAGCGGTATATGGGTCAGCGGATCTGACCTGTACGTGGGTAGGTATGATGAGCGAGCTAAGAGGGGCGAGCTTTTCAAGGTAACTATAGAGAGGTGGAGTGATCTCAGCTGGAAGGTCTTAAAGCAGGGAAGCTTAATACCGGTTTACGGTTTAGGGAAGGCAGGGAAAGAGATAGCGCTGTTCTCGGATTTAATTGAGGGTTACTCCAACCTATTAATTACCTCAGGTGAGCCTAAGGGACAGTTCATATCCAAGGTTTACGATCTAGGCGGAACTTACATGTTGAGGTACTTGAACTTTGAGAGAGCTGGAGATGTGAGGTTCTTTATCAGGGTAGGAAACAGTCCGCTAGTTAACTCAGATTGGAGTAATTGGATAGAGGTTCAGCCTTACAATGGTGGGATAGCTTATCTCTCTAAACCTCTCAAGGGTAGGTTTGTTCAGTTCAAAGTTGAGTTAAAGGGGAACTCTTACGTGGGACCGATAACCTTGAGCGCTCAGAGGGAGAACAACCAGCCCTTCGCTATCATTGACAGGAACACCTCTATCGTCTCACCTGGAGGTCAGGTAAAGGTCTATTACTGGGATCCTGACGGTGATTGGTTGAGGTTAACCCTTTATGCTAGGATTAACGGAACTTGGAAGTTGGTAAGTCAGAAGCTCCTTAAGGCTAGCGCCACGGACGTAACTTCTCCCAGTTTCTCCCTAGTGAAGATCCCTATACTGAACAAGGACTTGGTTGGTGAGGTTAAGTTAGCTAGTGGGTTAACCAGGTTTAAGTTGGTTGTGGATGACAGTTTATCTAACCCGACCAGCTATCTCACCTCAGAGGATTACAGGGACCTCAAGGTAGATGCTAAGCCACCTGTCTTCAAGGAGTTCAGGGCTTACTATGATAGGACTAAGCATGAGCTGGTCATAGAGGCTGTAGTTGAGGAGAGTGAGACCGGTGTGAAGAGCGCTGAGATCGGATTGAAGGGTGATTTCTCAGAGGAGTTTGGTAAGGGGATTCCCATTCTACCTCTAGTTCCTGAGAGGATCGGACCTAGGACTTGGAGGATAACCTTCAGGCAGAGGATATTATCTAAGCCTCAGAAGGTGTTAGTTGTGGTGTATGAT
>JALUEN010000065.1 GCA_027052755.1 bacterium
GTTTGTGAATAACTTAACTCCTCAGCAGAAGATCTTAGCTGGTGTTGCTTTAGTAGCTCTGATAATCTTGATAGTAGCTATGGTTAACATAAACAAAGCTAATCAGTATATCCCCCTGTTTGATGGTAAGCTGAGTGTGGAGGACTTAAGGGAGATAAAGGCCTGGTTGATACAGCACAACATCACTCAGTTCTATATAGATGATACCTTGGGAGTGATATACATACATCCTAAGTACCACAACCAGGTATATCTGCAGTTAAGGATGGAAGGCTATCCGCATGATCCCGTCCAGAAACTGGATATAAACCCTAATAAGATAGGTATTACTTATGAGCAGTTTAAGGCCTACATGAAAAACTTAAACGAGAGCGTTTTAGCGAGTACTATAAGGAAGTTAGAGAGTGTGGCAGATGCTAGGGTATCGTTGGCGATTCCTGAGAGGAAGGTCTTCTCCACTGAGGATGTACCTGCTAAGGCGACTGTTTTTGTCACCCTTAAGAGTGGGATAACTAAGCTAAAACCTAACGAGGTATTAGCTATAAAGAACATGGTAGCTAACGCCATCCCTGAGCTTACACCGGAGAACGTTTTCATCACCGATCAGTACGGGAATAATTACTCTCAACTTGATAAACAGGATGAGGTGGGTATGGCTAACACTTACCTAGAGATACAGCGCAAAGTAGAGCAGTACTATAAGGAGAAAATAGAGGATCACTTACTGAAGGTCTTAGGAGACCCTGGTAAGTTTTCTGTAACAGTTAACGTTGAGATGGATTGGAACAAGGTTGAGGAGTACTGGAAGACTTATGGAAAGCCTGGTGATACTGATACTGTAACTCAGGAGAAGGTTGTTAAATATACCCAGGAGTACAAGGGAAAGGAAGGAGCTGACGGCGAAGCTGCTACTAAGGTTAAGGAGGAGCACATAAGGAAGCGAGCGATAGACCAGGTAGTTAAACAGATAGTTAGAGCTCCCGGTACTATCAAGAGAGTTACCGCATCAGTTCTGTTAGATAACCTAAGCGAGGAACAGGTCAGAGTTATAACAGGTGCTGTCAAGTACGCCATAGGAATAAATGAGGCTAGGGGCGATAAGGTGTTTGTGGCATCTATGCCCTTTGCCAAGCCTAACCCCCTGGCGGTTAGCTCACCTGCAGCCACTCCGACGCCTGCTACTGTCCCTTCAGCTTTACCAGCTCCACCTACCCCATCTGTTAACCTCTACTTCATATTAGCAGCGCTGGGTGTTGCAAGCTTAGGTGTTGCCCTTGTCTTCTTCTTCAAACAGCAGAAGGTTATTAAGGAGAAGGCTAGTATAGCTCTGAACACAGTAGTACCATCACCGGAGAACACCACTAAGCTCTCAGATTTGAACACCGACAAGCTAGGGAATGTAACAGCTCCTGCTGAGAGTTCTCATCAGACCGCAACTGCAACTGCTACTATGACCCAGAGTATAGAGGAGCTGAAGAAAGTTGCTAAGGAGAATCCAACAGAGATCGCTGAGCTATTAAGACAGACTTGGCTATCTGAGGGTAAGTAGTTAAGGAAAGGGATTAGTTGATCCCGTATATCTGATAGGCTTTGAGGAGTATAGGAGAACTCGTAACCTTACGGCTCTAAATAAAAATCAGTTGTCTCTCTAAGCTGGGGTTATAGAGCCTGCTCTCACGTTGAACCTCTTAGATACCCAGTCCTTGAAATAGGACTCCCACCTGTTGCTGGCTAATATCACCTGATCTAACCTGGAGAGAAGTGATAGGGTTATCGTGGCGTTCTTCTCATCTATGTAAGCGAAAGGCTCGTCAAGTATCATTATGGGATTCTTGTTGAAGAACCGCTTAAATATCGCTGCTTTTGAAAACTTGAGGGCTAAGCTGAGGATATTGCTCTGGCTCTGCGATAGCACGTACTTGATCTTCAAACCATTTACCTTAAACTCTAGTGAATCCCTATGAGGGCCTATTAGCGAGTAGCCTATCCTCCTCTCCTTATCTATGGATCGCTCTAGCTCCCTCTTGAGGAGTTCTCTTATCTCCTTAGGGGATAGATCTCCAGGCTCCACTGATAAGCTCCAGCTGTAAGTTAGCTCAACGTTCTCCTTAAAGGAGTACCTGGACAGGATCACCTTAACGTATCTCTTTAGAAGGGAGAGTATCTTAAGCCTCTCGTAAATTATCAGTGATCCCAGCTGAGCTATCTTTGAGTTATAGGTCTGAAGTAGAAGTGGATCGCCTTCCCCTTCTGATAACATCTCTAGGAGCTTGTTCTTCTCACGAACTACGCTTTGATACTCTCTGAGCCATTCCCTATACTCACCTTTTAAAACAGAGATGAGGTTGTCCAGGAACTTTCGCCTCTCAGAGGGTTCATCGCTAGCTAGATAGACATCGGACGGTAGGAACTCTACTATGAGAAGCTTTCCCTGAAGATCCTGAAGTGCATCTAGCTTCTTACCTTGAAAGAAAGCTTTTTTCTCTTTTCCCCTCTCAGTAACGCTTATAACTAGTTTTAGTTGACCTATTAACCCATTATCATCGGTGTAGTTACCCTCTATGATAGCTGTCTTAGGGAAGCTAGCGTAGAAGGATATGTAATCCTCGTCTCTAGCGTACCTGAAAGATTTACCGGTAGATAGTATATATATAGCCTCTAAAAAGTTAGTTTTTCCCTGGGCGTTGGGACCTACAAGTAAGTTTAAACCCTTGCTCAGTTCTACCACTTGATTCTTTAGGTTCCTGAAATTCTCAGTTCTCAGGTAGTTTAGGTACATAGCTTTATGTTACCTCTTGTTGATGTTTAGCTTCACCTTCTTTAAGAGGAATATCAGGGTTATGGCTCCCAGTAAGGTTATCACTGCTGTAGCTCGCTGTATGTCATTCTTCACCATCTGTCTCAAGATCACCAGTAGGTTCTTGGTGAGGTTATGTCTTTTAGTTGAGTTGTAGTTATATAGTTTCCCTAAGATCTCATCCAGTATATTTATGATCTTAACGCCAGTGGAGAGCAGGTTGAACTTCCTGCTTTCGCTAGCTGCTTTCAGGTATGCCCATGCGCCTAGGGGCTCTGCAGCTATACTGAAGGTATCTATTGACACCGGTTCCCCTTTGATGAGTGATACAACTGGACTTGTTAAAGAAACTAGAAAGGCTTTGAAGTTCTCATTTAAGATAGCTTCACCGTAATTTAGATCTTCAAATAGTAGAAAGAGGGTATTGATTAGCTCTATGCCTAACCTCCGCAGATCCACTGAGGGATATCTCTCTAGATCTTTCCTTATATCCCAGAGCTCTATGGGATCCATTGATAATATCGTTATTATTGAGTCCCTCAAGCTCTCGTAGCTTTTAAGTGCTATAGATATATCGCTTTTAAGATCCACAGTTAATCCCCCCTGAAATATGTTGATCAATCCACAATCTGTATAATCTTCCTCCTTGAGCTAGCCCCTGATTTTATCCTCAACCTACTTTTAGGGATGTTGAGGTGCTTAGCTAATAGCTCCAAAACCCTCTTGTTAGCCCTACCTTCAGTAGGTGGCTCCTTGACCTTTACTTGAAAGGTGTTTGGGGCTATTTGCTTCACCTCTTCTACGGAGCTCTTAGGCTTTACTATGACATCTAAGAACTTCCAAGTCTCCATCTCTCCTAGAGGCACCTCTCCTCTTAACTTTAGGTAAGCTTTTTAGTTTAACATTAGGGGAGAGGGTATCAGATGGTAAGGTAAGTGGTTTGGATATGTCTGGTATAGCTGCTTTAAACTTTTCCTCTATCTCTAGCTCCCAATTATCCCACTTAGACTTTAAGATATTCAGCCTGTTCTTAAAGTTATCTAACGAGGTGGATATCTCATCCACTAAGTGATCCCTGAGCTGGATTAGTGAGATTATCTGAGATCTTATCGCTATTATTAAAGCGTTCAGTTGTCTCTGTTTATCCTCTAACTCTAATAGCTTCTTCCTATATGTTTGGTTGGCTTCCTCCTCTGCGGATCTTATCAGTTTCTTAGCTGTCTCTCTAGCTAGAACTATTGATTCTTTAATATTATCCTCTAGTTCTCTTAACCTATCTAACTCTCTTTGAAGCGCTGCTATCCTCTCCCTCAGTTCTTTATTCTGTCTATAGAGAAGTTGATAATCATGGTAGATCCTATCCATTACCTCATCTACTTCCTCTTTATCGTACCCAAATAGCTTAGTGCTAAACGTTATGTTACGAATATCCGAAGGGGTTAAAAATGGAGTCTCCATCTCTAACATATCCATCTACACCTCTGGGAGATGCTTAGAACTCTATCTCTCTACCACTGGTTAATGTCCTCTCTGCCAGTTTCCTGTTTATCTCCTCTGGGCGCTCAGCGAATAGTAGGGCGGTCTCCTTATCTATTAGTCCTTTCTGAACTAGCTCAGCTAAGCTGTCAGCGAACGTCTGCATCCCATCAAACTCTCCCTCTAGGATGTAATCGTAGATCTCGTCTATGTTACCCTCTCTTATCAGGGACCTGATGGTTGGGGTTACAACCATTATCTCAACTGCTGGAACTAAGCCTCTCCCATCTTTTGTCTGAATCAGCTTTTGAGCGATGATTGCTCTAAGTGATGCGGCTAATAAGTATCTGAACTGGACCTTTTTCTCGCCGGTGAACATATCTAGAAGTCTGTTAATTGACTGTAGGGTATCTGAGGAGTGCAGGGTGGTAAGCACTAGGTGACCTGTCTCAGCAGCTGTCGCTGCAACCCAGGTGGTCTCTGGGTCTCTGAGCTCTCCGATAAAGATCACGTCTGGGTCCTCTCTAAGTGCATCTTTTAAACCATCAAAGTAGGTTGGGGTATCAACCTCTACCTCTCTCTGAGAGATAACGCTTTCCTTATCCTGGAATATGTACTCTATAGGGTCCTCAATAGTTATGATGTGTTTAGCGAAGTTCTGGTTGATGTACTCTATCATCGCAGCAATAGTAGTGGATTTTCCTGAACCTGTGGGACCAGATACAATAATTAACCCATCCCTTAACTGAGAAAGCTTCTCTAGGATCTTTGGCAGGTTGAGCTCCTCAAAGCTACGTATATCGCTTCTTATCTTCCTGATAGCTGCTGCATACCCG
>JALUEN010000066.1 GCA_027052755.1 bacterium
CTTCAAGTTAAGAGCATGGCTAGATCTGGGCTTATTGAGACGCTTAACTGGTTCAGGAGGCAACCAACACAACCTGTATCAGCTTTCAACCCTGGCACCAGAGATTCTCAGGACCCTTCACAAGGTATAGTTTATGAGATAGAGGTCCAACCAGGTTTATTCCTCGGCTATAAAGTTTTAAGGGGAGAGGTAGTGGATATCTCCTCTGAGAGAGGTCTTCAGCCTGGGACCGTTTGGAGAATCACTTCCCATGGGTATTTAAGAGGCAGGCTTGGGAGGAGAACCTTTAACAAGGAGAGGACATTAACCGCTGAGATAATAAGGATAACGTTAGCACCTCCGATTCAAGCAGCAATTATTGCCCCTTATGGAAGGAGGGTTAGATTAGATGGTAAGGTTAGAGTAATTGGCAACAACAGCGCAGGAGCAGGGGTTGCAAGGGGAGGAGGACGTCCTAGGGTTCGCAATGGAGCGGTGTTAAGGGGAACTCCTAACGTTCAGTTCATAAGGGACCCTTCCAGAGAGCTATCTCCAATAGAGTATTATGATTCAATAGTGAACATAGATAGCATTTTTGGAGTTAGTGAGGACGTTGTTAAATCAGTTTCAGATATCGTAACCAATAATGTCAACGATATACCTCTGGATTTTGAGAACCTCCTCATATACTTCCAGGGAAACCTGCAATTTAACAGCAAACCACTTAGGGGGACAGGAGTCCTGATAGTTACTGGCAACCTGATAATAAACAATAACCAGTACAACTACTTCTCGGGGATAATATATGTGAAAGGTAGCATTAACATAACAGGAAACGTTCTGATAAACGGGACCATTATTAAGGAGAGGAAGAGAACTGGTTGGGGCACCAACGATGTTTACCTGCATAGCACAAAGGATTTCGTAGAAGTGAACTATGATAGGAACATTCTTAACGCTATAAGGTTGAGGATGGGTAACTATAGATTTTGTTCAGCTCCACTACCCTCCCCTAGGGATAGAGAAGTTTATGGCTTTTAGTTTTTCATTATAGGGGGTGAGAAAAGCGTGAATAGGTATAAAAAAGCTAGATCCTCAGGTCTTTCCCTACTTGAGCTCCTAGTAGCTTTAGCTCTAGTCAGTATAATCATAGGTATAGCGATAGGACTATCATCCAGTTTAATGAATGTAACAAAGGAGAACAGGGATTTAGCTTTTGCTTCAAGGAAAGTTCTACAGATAATAAATGAGCTGAACAGCTATGTAGAGAGTGGTAGGGAGCAACAAGCAGGAGCTCTGGATAAATTCAATGAGGCTTCTCCCTCCCCTGTCCTAACTATATATAACGTTCCCCCCGATCACCCCCTAAGCGGAAATATACGAGGTAAAGGGCCCGGCGGATGGTACTACTATAAACAGATAGTTGTTCAACCGCTGGATAGGCCCCATGATCCTCACGCTAGGCTGATAACGATCCACTTCTACAGAGCAAAATATGGGAACACACCTAAGAAGATCCTCTCTGCTAGCGCTGTTATAAGGAGCTTAGCGGAGAGCACGCCTCCCAAGCAGGTATATGATGTATATCTTTTAGCGATATCTAATAGCCCAGGATGGTGGGTAAGGACCAGTGAGCTGAGAAACGTTGTTGACGGTGCTATAAAAGAGATCATGACTAGGAACCCTAATCTAGATATAAACGCCCATTGGATAACTGTGATGGGTTATGGGAGAGATCCATATTATAAACCCTTCATCGCTGAGGATTTTGAGACTAACCCTAGTGGACTTCCGGGTGAAGCTACTATGGTCTATTACTACCTGGGTACATCCTTCGTTTACACTAACGCTAGTGGAAAAATCTCTTACTACACTACCCCATTTTTCAAGGGTAAGCTGAACGCTGTGATAGATGGTACACTAGAGATTCTAAATCCAAATAGTTTCAGTATAGCAGACCAGTACAATCACTGTGTGAGATATCCTGAAGCTGTGAGAATATATCAAGCACAGGTTAAGCAAGCGACAGACAACGGTCTTCCTAAACCTGAGCTAACTTATCGCTTACTCCTAGAAAATCTGTACTTTGACGCTAAGATGAAAAACCCAATTGTGATTAACCTCCACGGAGAGATGATACCACTGCCACCTATGAGAAACTATTCTGACCCAGTTAGACGTCCAGATGAATCTAGCTTGAGAGGGGTTAGAGTGGTAGCTCATCCTGAGAGAATAGCCTTTCCCAATGGTTCCAACGTAGCGCTCAGAGTATATGCATTTTACACAAACCCTGACAACCCATACTCACCTCAGCCCCATCACAGGTTAAGCGCGATTACTCTGATCATAGGTCCTGTTTCCGACAGTACCTCTATAAGTTATTGGGCTATAGATGGAGGTGTAGAGAGGGTACCAGGAAGCAGTGGAACCTATGATGAGGATAACTACGTGAGATACCTCTCAAGTAATATGCGCGAGAGCTACTGTCCTTCTGGTTTACCCTCAGGGACAAAGTGTACACCTGGAGGTATGGGGATAAGGCTCAAGAAAGAGATGATCAATCTAAAAACTTATTATGTGGTTACCCTTTATAATACCCCTCTAAAAGTACCTTATAAAGGTGCCACAGGAAAAGGCTTGCCTAGTAGTTATAGACTCTTAGGGCTTGAGTATGTGCCCACTCCTTTAGGTAATAGCACCAATCCCTTCAGCGTGGACTTAACTTATGTAAATAGTGGTAGCAGTGCCGTTAACACAGCTAGGTGGAGGATAGTGTTAAGCGATGTTCCACTTTCCCCTTCAAGGGAGGATCCATTAGAGATCTTATACACTATCGGTGATTACTTTGATTCACCATTAGCAGCTTACCAACTCCCTAGACCTTTCGCAGATAGATCGTACGCGTGGATAGGGTACAGTTTAGATGGCTCTGGTGGGCTTCCTGAGATCCCCATAACTGAGCAATACCAGTATCAAGGGGACAGGCGATTAAACCCTTACGCTGATGTGAAGTACGCTCACAACTACAACTGGTACTCTCCTCTTAGATCTGGTGATAGGAGCTGGAGCGATTGGGGCTGGAGGAGATCAGACAACTTCAACTGGCAAGGAGCTGATAGCTGGAGAGGGATACCTGTTGATATCCCTGCCTTCTTCGCTACTATAAGGAGAGCTTTCCAGAGATCCAGGGCTGTATATACCAGTATGACAGGTTTCTCATACTACTATGTATCGCTAGGTGGAGAGATAGGTGGAGACGCTGCTAACCAGGTACGATATGGTCCTCCTGTAAATGATAAGTTATATGGTGGAAGCGGTAGCGGTTACGTTTACGAAAAAGCGATAACCCAAGATGGCTACAACGCTCCATCCCAGAGAGGTATAAAGAACGTAATAGATACGACAGGAGATTGGGATAGAGCAGCTTGGGGTAAATATGCCCTTACCTTTTTAGGTGAGCTATACCCCGATAGCATGTGGGACTACTGGAAGGAGCACGGGAACCTCCCTACACCGAGGTTCCAGAGGAGGAGATGGAGGGACTCATTACCCGGTGGTAGCTTCCCTAACTTCAGGCAGGTTAGGACCTCTACTGGAGGCTGTGTTTCCTTCTTTAACGCAGTGAAAGAAGGAAGAGCTTTTAACAGCAGTAGAAGGTTCTCCCACAACTGGAGTGGGACAGGTTACGTAACAACTTTTGATGAAGGAGGAGAAGAGCTATTTAACACTTTTAACTTAGTATCCTATGATTCCATTCCCTCACCAAGGCCTTTCTCTATAGACACTACCCTAAACGCTACCTCAGCAGAGTGGTGGGCTCCAAAATACATCAACTCCAGGCAGTATAACAGGATAGTAAAAGTCTTCTATAGCTCTTCATTAGGTAGGGATTGGAACAGCAGTGGATTAATAGAGAACTACGATCCCAGGGATCACAGTAGATCTTTCTTCGTTATAGTTAACGGTCTAGCTCCAGCAGGTTCAGAAGCCAAATCCTTTCTAGCTAGGTACGCTCTAGTATCCACTATATTCTCCTTCCTGATAGCAGGTAACCCCAATAACTTCTCAACCACCTCTCCTATCCAGGAAGTACCGAGAGTAGAGATTTTAACCCCGTCATATGGAGATGTGTTCCAGCAAGGAGATGAGATAAGGCTCAGGTATCAGGTTACCTGGCAGAGGTGGGACGGAAGCAAGTACACAAGTAGATATCCAGATAGCTTTGATGGTGGAGAATACGTAGTTACCATTAAATATCAGGTTACCGGAGATGACACCTTCTACTACATAAATGATGATACCCCCGTTGAAGCTGGAGAGTACCCAGACGAAGATCACATATTCACAGGAGGGACCTACGTAATAGACACTGGGCTAAAACACTGGAGGGGTAATTACACCATAAGGGTAGAAGCCTTTAGAAAGGATAAAACCCTTCACTACAGCTACCACGAGATACTGATATTTATTAAATAACCAAATAGGAGGGGAGTAAAAGTGAGTCGTCAGAGAAACAAGAGAGGTCTCTCCTTGACGGAGGTTCTAGTATATATAGCCATATTCGCCTTATTCTCAACAATGGTTATCATGCTGATCAGGGACACGTTCAGGGTAGCTTCTCTCTCTACAGGAGCTTCAGCGCTGTACCTCAACTCAAATAAGATCAAGGAGAAGATAGATACAGCTCTTGAATCAACTGCGCTTTTTCTAGATAGAGGTGTAGCCAAGGAGGTATGGGATTACGCTAGCCTTCACGCCCTAGGTGATCCCCTACCTATAGTCTTTCCCCTCATCTACGGGGCTACAGATATCAACGTTACAGAGGTACCTCAGGCCAACTGGGGAAACGCTATCGCGGTTATAAGGTTAAAGGAATTCAAAACCATAACGATAGATAGCAATACTTACAGTGTGAAAGTCTATGAGTTTTTAGTGATATATCCAACAAGGATCACTGGAAGCGGTTTAAGAAATCGTATAGCTTTAGCCTACATAATAAGTTACCCTTTTGTATCCGCTAGAGATCTTGAGAGCATGAGCAAATTAGTCAACCCCTCTGATTACAGCGATTTAACTTTTAAACTATATGATGATCAAGTTAAAGTAGCAATAGATCTAGAG
>JALUEN010000067.1 GCA_027052755.1 bacterium
CTAGGGTAGCTGGACTATTTGTACAAGCTCCTATCTTCGCTAGCCCTCACGTTACCAGGGAGGTTAAGATAGGGCTGATAACCTCTGTTAGCATGCTGTTCTTCTTCCTGCTTCCTTTTACCCCTCCCCAGCTTAACCCACCGGATCTATTCTCCCTTGGCGCGGCTATCTTAAGAGAACTGTTCCTGGGTATAGTCATAGGATACGTTTCCTTCCTGCCCTTTGCAGCTCTGCAGATAACTGGAGAGCTTATAGATACTCAGATGGGATTAAGTACCGCAATGGCTTTTGACCCTAGATTAGGTATGGTTAACCTAACCAGGAGGTTCCTATTCTATTTTATTATGGTTGTGTTCCTGATGCTGAACGGACACCACGTTATAATTAAAGCAGTTTACTTCTCCTTTAAGCTGATACCCCCTGGAAATGGGTTAGCGGTTATCCATGATAACCTCTATCACTTCTTAACTGCTAAGGTGAGCGAGATATTCCTCATAGCTTTACAATACGGACTGCCAGCTCTAGGAGCTATCTTTATAGGGCAGGTCTCACTGGGTGTCATAGCTAGGGTAGCACCTCAGACCAACGTTTTCATGATATCTCTGCCAATTAACTTCGTGTTAGGTGTTACCTTCTTAGGTTTATCTATACCGGTTATATACCATATGTTAACGGGACACCTGCTGGACTGGAACGTGTACGCTAGAACCTTAGATGAACTTATCAGGGTGATTGTCAGACCGTAACTGGGGGGAGCGATATGAACCTCTTAGAGGTTAAAGACCTTCAAGTTAGGTTCAGGAACTTTGAACTAAATGTCCCTTACCTGGCTTTGCCAGAAGGTAAGATTATCGCTATTATGGGTAGAAACGGTAGCGGTAAGAGCACCTTCCTGAAGGCAATTGTCGGTCTTCAGAAGTATCAGGGAGCTATTTCCCTGATGGGTAAGGATATGAGGAGGTTATCACCTGAGGAGATAGCTAAACACTTAGGGTATGTCTCCCAACAGGTGCACTTCTCCTTTCCCTTTAGCGTAGCTTACGTGCTCAGCTTAATCGCTAGGAGGTTTAACTCTGAGGATTACCTGGAGGATGTGGTGTATAACTTACTCCCAACGGAGATCCTTAATAAAAAACTGACGCACTTATCCTTTGGGCAGTACAGGTTAGTTAGCATAGCTCTCGCTGTTCTAAAGCAACCTAAGGTCATACTTTTAGATGAGCCTACATTGGGGTTAGATGCTTGGAACAAGAGGAAGATAATGAAGTACATATCTAAGTTAAGGGATAATGGTTGTGGGGTTCTGCTGGTTACCCATGACTTTGAGCTCATAGGTGCTGATGAGTCATATCTCATGAGGCAGTTCTATAACCGAAAAGGGGTTAACATAAGCGTGCTAAAGAAGATATAGTTTAGAACCTTGAAGGGAAGGGATTAAATTGCTTGCACAGGTGTTCATTCAAGCGATATTAGATAAGCTGAGCTCTGGGTACGTAGTGGGGACGCTGGTCTTTCTCCTCATATTCTTAACCGCTATCTTCATCAAGAAAGCTGTTGTTAAACTCCTAGGCAGAAAAGTGCAGGAGACCTCTACTAAACTAGATGACGTGATCCTAAAAACTCTCGTCAGGGCTATAGTCCCCTTTGGATTCCTCGTAGGTTTGATGACAGCTGCTTATCTGTTTCCCCTACCAGCTAACATACGATTGATTTCCACTAAGGTCCTCCTCAGCCTAACCATAGTTTACGCTTCCTGGTCTATAGCTGACTTCCTAAGCGAGCTAGCAGAGGTTTACCTCAGTGAGATGAAATCAATACTTCCCGCTAAGTCTATATTCACTAACCTCCTTAAATTGGGAATTATCATCATCGGTATATTGATTCTCCTTCAGACCCTAGGGGTATCAATTACACCGCTCCTGACAACCTTGGGTATCGGTGGTTTAGCTGTGGCTCTAGCGCTTCAGGATACGTTAGCTAACCTCTTTGCGGGACTTCACCTAATACTCAGCGGTATAATAAGGGAGGGTAACTACGTCAGGATTGAAGAGGCTAACATGGAAGGGTATGTAGTTGATATTACCTGGCGAAACACGGTTATAAAGACAATTAGCAGGAACTACATCGTCGTCCCTAACACTAGGATGGCTTCATCTATACTCGTTAACTACTATATGCCTGAAACAGAGATGAGCATAACTGTTCCCGTGGGGGTAAGCTATGATAGTGATCTAGAGAAGGTGGAGAGGGTTACCATAGAGGTAGCTAAGGAGGTTATGAGAGAGGTGGCTGGTCTAACTGATGAGGAGATGAGACCTTACCCACTGATCAGGTACTATGAGTTTGGAGAATCCAGCATAAACTTCAAAGCTATCCTGAAGGTTAAGGAGTTCTCTCAGCAGTATATCGTCAAGCACGAGTTCATAAAGAGGTTACATAAGCGCTTCCAAGATGAGGGAATAGAGATCCCGTTCCCTATCAGAACTATTATCATGAAGAGGAACCAGAGCTGAGAAAGGGGGAGATACTATGTCTAAAGAGGAGAAGTGGAGTGATCTAGACTTGTCTAGGGTCAAGGACCTCCTGAGAAAGTACAGCACAGCTTTTGGAGTACCTGGATACGAGTACCTAGAGATCAGCGATATCCTACGTGAGGATTTATCGCCTCTAGTTCAGGAGATAACATCTGACGGATTAGGTAGCGTTATAGGAGTTATAAAATCACCTAAAGCTTCAAAGAGCATCATGATCTCTGCCCATATTGATCAAATAGGATTCATGGTATCCCATGTAGATGATAAGGGCTTCATTAGGTTCATACCGCTGGGTGGATGGGATGAGAGAACGTTAGTTAATAGAGTAGTGAAGATAGCTCTGAGGGGTGATGATGGTAAGCTGAGACTTATAAACGGTGTAATAGGTACAAAACCACCTCACTTGCTGACACCACAGGATAGGGAGAAACCTCATAAACTAAAGGAGATGTTCATAGATATAGGTGCTTCCTCAAGGGAAGATGTGGAAAAGCTGGGGATAAGGAAGGGATCTGTTCTCACCTTAAAGGGTGAGTTCCTAGAGCTGACTAATAACAGGGTTTCTGGGCAGGCTTTTGATGATAGGGTAGGCGTTGTGGTCATGCTCAGGGCTTTAGAACTACTGAGATCTAAGCTAGATTCTGGAAGCGAGCTGAACGTTAACGTATATGCTGTCGGGACTGTTCAGGAGGAGGTTGGCCTCAGGGGAGCTAAGGTGGCTTCATTTAAGGTCAGCCCTGACTACGGTGTAGCTATTGATGTAACGATAGCAGCGGATACCCCAGGTAGCTCTGACCACGAGAAGATCTCTGAGTTGGGCAAGGGACCAGTCCTGACGCTGATAGATAGGTCATTTATCGCTAGCGTCAAGATGTACGAGATCTTTAAAGGGACTGCCGAGGAATTAGGAATACCGTATCAGGTTGGGGTTATGGCTGCTGGTGGTACTGACTCTGGAGCTATCCACCTTACTAAAGAAGGAGTACCTTCAATCACATTATCTATACCAACTAGGTATATACATTCCACTGTGGAAACCTTAGATCTCCGCGATGTGGAGCTAGGTGCAATTCTCTTATCTGAAGCTCTCTTCAAGTTCTAAGGAGGGATAAGATATGACTAAAGGGATCCCTAAGGATTATAGGATAAGGAAAGCGATGATCTTAGCTGCCGGTGAGGGGACTAGGCTCAGACCTCTCACCTATATCCTCCCTAAACCCTTAACCCCTGTCTGTAACATCCCAGTCATGGGCTACATAATCTCTGAGCTTCGGAAAATAGGTGTGGAGGAGATATACGTTAACCTCTATCATAAAGGAGAGGCCATAAAGGAGTACTTTAAGGATGGTAGTCAGTACGGGGTCTCCATAAAGTACCTCATAGAGGATAGCTTGTCAGGTACCGCTGGGGCTGTGAAGAAACTTCAGTGGTTCTTTGAAGGGGAAGATTTCATAGTTGTAGGTGGGGATGATCTGATACGAATAAACCTTGAGGAGCTGGTGAGGTTCCACTTTGAGAAAAACGCGATAGCTACCATAGGATTATATGAAGTTGATGATCCCAGCCACTACGGAGTTGTCATAACTGATGAGGAGGGTAGGATAAAGGAGTTCCAAGAGAAGCCTCTCCCTGAAGAGGCACTCTCTAACCTGGCTAACACAGGTGTCTATATCCTCAACCCTAAGGTCTTCAACTACATCAAAGAGATACCCTATGACTTCGGCAAGCAGGTCTTCCCTGACTTAGTTAAAGCTGGAGAACCTTTCTATGGACTTAAAGTGGAGGGATTCTGGATAGATATAGGTAACCTGCAGACCTATAAGGAGGCTAACTTCCTAGCTCTGGAGAAGAAGCTCTTCGCTTTCAAGGAGAACGTTTACTACTCAGATCTTGATGAGGTAGAACCAGGGATATTTATTGGTAAAGGTGCTGTGATCGGTTACAGGGTTAAGCTTGAACCGCCTATCTTGATCGGTAGGGATGTCATCATCAGACCTGATACTAGGATAAAAGGCCCAGCTGTGATAGGTGATGGAAGTACCATAGAGGGAGACTTGGAGAGGGTGATAGTTTGGCCTAACCAGCATGTCCTAGGTGGTAGGTCTTTTGATACCATAATAGCAGGATCTAGTCCTAAGTACTACCTCTAAATTAGTATTTATTTAAACTAAAAAATAAAGGGGAGGGAAAGCCCTCCCCTTTATTCTCTTCTAGATGCCTTTTAGTTTCCTAAATCCTAACCTTAAATATAACTGTTCCCTTCTCCTGAGCAGTGGAACCCTTTAAGACCTTTACCTTGTAGTTTCCAGAAGCTAACTCGGTGAGGTAGTCCTTTATCAGAGCCTTCTCCTTGGTGAGAACCTCCTGGGATCTAGCGGTATATTTGGTTCTAAGTTTCACCTTAACGCTCTCCGCTCCTAAGGCTATGACCAGGTCATCTATCGTGTCCAGGATGTCCTCAAACTTCTCTGATGGCTCAGGATTTACAGCTCCTGTGAAGAGATCAGACTCCCTGAACTTGACCTCTACGTAGCCAGCGGATCTAGT
>JALUEN010000068.1 GCA_027052755.1 bacterium
GTATGCTACTGCTAGGATAGATTCTCCTTGAAGCTGATAGGACCTCATATCTAAGAAATAGGGGGTTATCTCTCCAAACCTCCCCTTCTCTATCCTACGAGGTCTTAGTCTCCTCTCGTTTAGATCAATGAGCTCCAGGTAGAGGATTCCCTTTCCCGTTGAAGTGAAGCGTAGCATGATCGGTTTATCGCCAAGGAGAGAGTATAGCCTCATGGATAACGCTAAGTTTGAGCTCAGTAGATCTCCTTTAAGATCCCTTAGTTTCCTAATCTCAACTGAGCTCTTAGATAGCCTTGCATAATAGAGGCTTAAGGTGTTATTAGAGGTGATGTCAGCGGAGATTTCCTCAATTAACAGCTCCCATTTATTGTCAACGTATCTACAGGCTCTCGGGTATCCATAACCTTTTACAGGGATTTGCCAGATAGTTGAGATCCTGGGATACACCCGCCCCTTATAGGGAAAGGTGTAAACGCTTAATGTGATAAGTCCCAGGAATAATATTAAAGCTAAGCTTACTTTGTAAGCTGACCTCATCTCCCCAGTCCTCCCCTAGCTACTAGGAGGTCAGCTCTCTTAGGTGAGGTGGAAGCTCGCCCTTGTATAGCGCTACTAGATCAGCAGAGGACTTTAGACTCTCCCCCTCAAGGAAGACCCCTAGCTTCCTGTATTTCCTATATCTATGTTCCAAGGCTCTCTCCCCGAAGAGCTCCATAGCTTTCTCCAGGTACTTCTTCACGTAATTCTTCAAGGTAGATGCAGCCTGCCTCGGATCTCTATGAGCGCCACCTAGTGGTTCTGGGACTATCTCATCAACAACCCCGAGGTTGACTAGGTCAGTGGCAACCAGTCTGAGCTTGTTCGCTGCTTCTGGCGCCCTGTTAGCGTCGCGGTATATTATAGACGCGCATCCCTCAGGTGATATAACAGAGAAGTAAGCGTGTTCCATCATGAGGATGTAGTTACCAACACCGATTCCTAGAGCTCCGCCAGAACCTCCCTCGCCTATTACGACCACCAGGGTCGGTACCTTCAAGCGAGCCATTGTCATTATGCTCTCAGCTATGGCTATGAACTGTCCCCTCTCCTCAGCTCCGACACCTGGGTAAGCTCCAGGGGTATCAACGAAAGAGAGGATAGGTAGTCCCATTCTCTCAGCTAGTTTCATTAACCTGATGGCTTTCCTGAAACCCTCTGGGTGTGGCATCCCGAAGTTCCTCTTCTTGCGCTCCTCTAGATCTCTTCCCTTCTGATGGCCGATGATCATCAGCGGAGTATTATCTAGGAAAGCGATCCCTCCGACTATAGCTGGATCATCACTTACATAGCGATCTCCTTTAAGCTCCAAAAAGTCCTCTGTCATCATCTCTATAAAGTCAAGTGTAGTAGGTCGCTTTGGGTGTCTAGCTAATTGAACCCTCTCCCAGGGCGTCAAGTTCTCGTAGATCTCCCTCAGAACTTTCTCCTTCTCCTCCTCAAGGGCTTTAATCTGGTGAGAGATATCCAAACCCGCTTCCCTACTGAGCCTCTTCAGCTCTGCTATCTTGCGCTCAAGTTCCTCTATCAGTTCCTCTTTCCTGGTCAGCTCCTTCATCTAACTCCCCCCTAACATTACTCGCTATCCTTCTCAGGGGTTTCCCTTTTAAGCCTAACCCATCCTACCCTTGGCCCTCTCACAGACTCCACTGTGAGCACGTACTCCCCCACCCTGATCTCGTCGCCCTTCTCAGGGCGTCTCCCAAGAACGTTAAAGACTAAACCACCTACTGTTGAGAAGTTCCCATACCTCTCCTTGAAAGGAGAAAGATCTATGTCAGCTAGCTCGTATAGGTCAATAATAGATGTGTTACCGAGAACTAGGAAGGTGTTCTCATCCACCTTAACTATTTTCCTCTGGAGGTCAACGTCAAACTCATCGGATAGCTCACCCACGATATACTCAATTATATCCTCTATCATCACAATGCCCCTAGTTCCCCCGTACTCATCCAACACTATAGCCAGATGCATCCTCTTCTCCCTCATCTTCTTAAGGGCTTCAAATAGGGACATAGTCTCCGGGAGGAAGAGAGGCTCTCTCAGTATCTTCTTATCTATCTTAGTAAGCCCCTTCCTCAACATCGGAATGACATCTTTAACATGAAGTATCCCAACGATGTTATCTATGTTACCCTCGTAAACCGGGTACCTACTGTGTTTATACTTATCTATTATATCCAGGAAGGTCTCCAGGCGGGTTCCCAGGGGTACCGCAACTACTTCTCTTCTAGGAACTAACACATCTAGAACCGTCAGGTTATCCAGGTTAAGGATGTGTTTAAGCATCTTACCCGCTTCCTCAGCGATTATACCCCGTTTCTGAGCTTCATCAAGTAGTACCTTTAGCTCCTCAGGTGTAGGAATTATCTCCCCGTGAGATTCAGTCTCCAATCTAAGTCCCAAAATTCTCGCAACGATAGCTGTGATAACCTGAAGTAGCTTTATAAACGGATAAAAAATCTTAGTAAAAATCTCAAGGGGCAGGGAAATTAATATTGTATAGAACTCTGGTGATGTTATAGCTATCAGTTTTGGTATCTGTTCACCTAGTATGATGTGCATAGAGGTTATAGCGGTGAAACTGATTATAAAGGAGAAGAGGTGAGAGGCGAAGACCTTAAGCGGTCCCAGGTCATGGAGGAATTTAGATAGGATCTTAGCCAGTATAGGTTCCCCCAGCCAACCCAAGGCTAAGCTGGCTATGGTGATACCCAGCTGACAGGATGCCAGGTACAAGTCTATCTCCTTCAGCTGTTTCATGGAGAGGTTCCTGATAAACTTCGGAACCTTCAGCGCCTTTATCTTTATAGCAGTAGCGCTAACCAAAGCGAACTCAGATAGAACGAAGAAACCATTTAAGAAGATAAAGAACAGAATTATTCCAAGGTCAAAGGCTAAGTTACCTGTCGCTACCTTGGTAGCTAAGTACTCAGTCATTTCACTTTACCGCTATAGCTTCGCTTTCCCCATTTACTACTTAGGTGATCTAGCCATCACTTCCCCGTGTTTAGAGTACAGCTCCTCAGATGCCTTAACCCTGGATAGTATCTTATCCCACCTGTAATCCACCCATCTCTGGTAGAGCTCTATATCCTGTGGAGTTAGGTGTTTGAACCTACCCTGTCCCTTAATGTACTCCTCTATGGGAACGTACTCCTTAGGATAGTAGGTTATCCTCCAAACTCCGTCCTCTACCTCAAATAGTGGGAATATCCTTGTTTCCACAGCCATCCTAGCGTAGTATATGGTCTTGCTCTGGTCATACTTCCAGCCAGGGGGACACGGTGAGAGTATGTGGAGGAACCTGAAACCCTTCTTCTCCTTGGCTTTTCTAACCTTGGCGATGAAGTCGTCAGGAAAGGCTATGGATAGCGTAGCTAAGTAAGGGATCTCGTGAGCCGCAATTATCTCATCAATATCCTTCTTGAACTCGCTTTTAGGGGTCTCATAGGGGGTGTTAGATGTCCAGGCTTTGTATGGGGTACCGCTTGACCTCTGGATACCTGTGTTCATATAAGCCTCGTTATCGTAGAGTATGTAAATAATATCCTCGTTCCTCTCCGCAGCACTGGATAGAGCCTGGATACCTATATCGTAGGTACCACCATCTCCAGCCCATCCCACAACAGTTACGTCATCCTGCCCTAGCATCTGCAATCCAGCTTTCATACCTGCAGCAACTGCAGCAGTGGTCTCAAAAGCCGTGTGAAACAGAGGGATATCTAGAGCCCTGTAGGGGTAAGGTCCGGCGATAATTGTCCAACAACAAGCTGGGATAGTCATCATGGTTTTAGGACCAAGCGCCTTCAGCGCCAACCTCATAGCTACTGTAGCTCCACAACCTTGACAAGCCAGGTGTCCGCTGTGCATGTATTCCTCAAGTGGCACGTTCTTCCAGTAAAACCCCATATCATTGCCCTCCTTCACTAGGAGTTTGAAGATAGCACCTTAAGAGAAGGATTCAAGGAGGTCCCCTCTTATTCCTTCGGAGAGGTATTTCCCGGAGATTCAGCTCTCAAGATCTTAACCATGCGAAACTCTAGCGGTTTGTATCCTAAACTCTGATACAGTGTTCTAGCAGGTGTGTTAGTATTCCAGACCCTGAGTTCAACGATATTAATTCCATTTTCAAGAACCCAGTTCTCCAACTTCTTGATGAGAGCTTTGGCAACCCCTAAACCCCGAAAGGCTTCATCTACGTAAAGGTATTGAAGCCTTAGATAGGGCGGAGATAACAAGTCATCAGGCTCTCTTGAGATGATACCCATAATAAAACCTATTATCTTAGCCCTTTCCTCAGCTACAAATAGGATCACATCGGGATCATCCAGGATATATGTGAAGTATTCCATCTCCTCTTCAAAATCTGTAGGCTCCTTTAACCCCCTTCCAAAACCCTCTGGAAGGAGGTTAGACAGTTCCTTAAGCGCCTTAATATATAGGCTAGCAATGACAGGTACATCCTTATGTGTAGCTAACCTCACCGAGAAACTTAAGCCCCTATCCATCAGAGCTACTTCACCTTAAACTTGAATTGAAATGGGAGGATATCATCTAAGGTGTAAGCCTTATGCTCTCCCTTGAGGTTAAAGACTACAATTGGAATATCACCTCTGAACTCGCTCAGAACCTGCCTACAAGCTCCACAGGGTGGTGTGAAGGACTCTGTAGGAGTGTAGATAGCTATCATCTCCCATTGGTAACCTTTAAACGGGTGATAACCCTCTGAGATAGCTTTAAAAACTGCCACACGCTCAGCACATATTGATAAACCATAGGAGGCGTTTTCCACGTTCGCACCCGTAACAATGATTAGTGTTCCGTTAGGATCCCTTACAGCTAGTGCTGCACCAACAGGGAAGCTAGAGTAAGGTGCGTAAGCCCTCTCAGAAGCTGACTTAGAGGCCTCATAAAGCTCCCTTAGATCCAAGCCTGATCTCTCCAAGATCCCCTTAAGCTCCTCTTCAGTTAATAGCCTCGCCAAACTTAGCCCCTCCTTACCCCTTAGTTGAGAGGATGCTAATATAGGAT
>JALUEN010000069.1:0-3236 GCA_027052755.1 bacterium
TTTTAAAATTTTACTAGGGGGTGAGAGTATGATCTCCTATATAGATAAATCTCGTTATAAGAGGGGAGGAATGCTAGTTATAGCCATCTATCTCATGATAGCTTTAGCTATTTTCGCTACTGGAATTTTAGCTATGTATAGGGATAAGATATATTATGCTAAGAGGTTCATAGGTTTTACTAATACTAAGGAATACTTTGAACAGTTTAAGACAGCTCTAAACTTAGCGAGGGTTGGTCTTGTCGGTGAACACGATATTTACCCCTCTACCGATTATGGTATAGACCTACAAGCAGGTTTTAGAGATCTCTCAACTATGGAGAGCTTAACCTTTTATAATGTGGCTTCTAGGGTTTTTGAGAGCGAGGATGATCCAGCAATTCAGGAGTGGTTAAACTCCCTTCCAACAGATGTCTCAGTTGGGGTTAGCCCTGCGAGATTAGAATCTAGCGAGAACATAGAGTATAACCTTGATCCTTCTAAAGGACCTTCTATAACTTTTCAGAAAACTTTTAGGATCTCTTACTCTATCTCCCTCGCTGGTAAACATGATACAATAACTAAGGAGATACTTCTCAAAGGAAAGATATATCTTGACTATCTAGAGAAATACTTCTCAGAAAAGCTCTTCAAGGAGAGTTTTGCTAATACTCTATACGCTGCTTCTCAGCTTCCTATGAACGAGATAGCTGCCTTAGAGTACTGTTTAGATCCTTCTACTTCTAAAATCTATGTCCTTGATGATGATTACTTGGAGCTATGGTGGGAAAACCAGGAAGACTCAAAGGATATAACTTTTCCTTTAATAGTTAAAATGGGAGATATCTATGTTAAGCTGAAAACCAGAAAAGGAGAGGAGAAGAGATATAAGATAAAGTTATATACCTTCTCAGAGTTAAATATAAGTTATGATATAACCTCCAACGCTAGCGCCGAGGTTTTAAACTATACACCTAGGAAGAGATATGCTACTGGAGATGGCTACCTTTACTCCGCTGATGCTAACATTAGGGTTGAGTTCTCTACCCCATCTGTGAGAACTCACTCTAAATTAGATGTCAAAATGGTTAATTATGATATAAGGATAGCTAATAGTTTTCCCAGTTCCTGTGAGTGGGTTAAAGTAGGGGAGATACCTTCTGGAACTGCTGGTGGAAAATAGTAAAGTGAGGTGATGTTTATGAATATAAGAGCTACGTCTAAGGGGAAGAGAGGTTTTCTTATGGTTGAGAACTTAGTCGCTTTAGCTGTGTTAGCTATCGCTGTGCTATCTACTATTTACCTTATTCTATCTGTGACTAGATCATATATGATACTAGATCCCGTCTCTAAGATGAAGTACAACAAGTTCTTAAACCTTGCTCAGAGAGAGCTTTTGCTTAATGATAACTTGAACAGCGCTGTTACTCAAGCTTTTAAGTTTCCTTTTGATTATTCATCCGTAGATATTAACAAGAGGGAGCTATTGGAAATTCTCAGGAGGTTAAAATTAGATGAATCTCAGGTCTCAGTAAGTGAGATCTCTGACTGGCTTAAGTTAATGAAGATAATGAATACTTTAAAGGAGGAGAAAGCTTTTTACTGGACATTGGATAGCGAGAACCCAAACTTAAGGGAGATCTTCATCCCTGGCAAGGGAAGGGTTAAAGCTCTAGCCTTTAATCTGGCTAACTTACCAGAGGACTTAAAGGGACAGTTACCTGAGGATCAGTACAAGAGGTTAATCTCTAAGTTTATTAGGCTCCCTGGTATAGATACTAACGGTGATGGAGTACCTGACCCTGATAGATCAGTTGATTACTGGCTTGTTATCCTCCCATCTAAGGAAGTGCCCCGTGATCAGCTACCTGAAGACTTAAGAAATTACATACTACCTGGAGCTGATAAACTCTATAAGGCTACATTTATAGGTAGTATGGGAGGGGATGATTATTGCCGATATGTATCTATTTTAATAACTGATTACTATTTAGTTATGACGGAAGCTGGAAAGAGCATTAGTGAATCAAGCAAGGTAGTGTCTTATAAGAAAGGTGCTCTGAAGTTCTACTTTCAAGATAATCACCAGTGCCAGCTACAGTGATCTATATTTATAGAGTTTAGTTATGGAGAGGTGAGTTAAATGTTTAGAGGAGAACGGGGAGAGAGGGGATTTTCTCTTGTGGAACTCGTGGCTAGCTTGGCTATCTCTGCTCTCATCTTAGCATCTATAATAGCTATAATGCTAGCTACTCATAAACTTTACGTTAAGCTCAGCTACAGGTACACTATGGAGAAACGACTCCTGGATACACTTGATGCGCTTAGGGTTTGGGGAATGAGGGCAGAGAGCATAGATTGGAACTATATAAATGCACCTACTTCACCTGAGGATTTACCTGAGAAAGTAGTTATAAAGTTTTACCCTAATTCAATGGGAAAAATACTTGAGGGTACAGTCAAGGAGATGTGTACAGAACAAGTTGATAAATTAGGGACACCAATAGTAGGCTCATCCTCTTCTGAGCCTTGCTCAGATATTAAGGAGATATTTAAGGACGCTTCAGACTTGAGTGATATAGCAGATCCATTTATGTGGCTCATGATCAGGAAGTTCACTTTAGAGAGGAGATATCTAGGGGATGGAAAATACTCTTACTTCATATCAGAGGGGCTTTATCTACCTAAGTACTTTGAAGAGCTGTTCTCCCAGATGAACTTAGGTGTTAGGATAGAGAAGGTTCAGGTGTGGCATATATCTCTGATTTACGCCATGGGTGATAGGGTTTGTCAACGCTTAGAGGGCTGTGGATACGACGTCTGTAAAACCTCAGGAGCTACATTGGAATCAAATTTAGATAAGATCAGGGAGGACTATTTCAAGGGTACCGCTTCTTGTGATCTAAGACATATAGTTAGAGTAAAGGAAGCATTAGCTTTAGATAAGAAGTCCATAGGGGAGAAACTGGCTGATCTCAAGGAGGGGGTTGCTATAGATTACAAGACTGGTGTAAGATTCTTACCACCTCCTAAGAACGATGCTAGCTCTGGAATCATTGACAACACTGAGAAGTACAGACAATTTATTACCTCACTTCTCAGCAATGAGTACTTTATTGATCTAACCATCTCTAAGTCATATGGTGGTAAGTTATCTAATGAGTTCTTTACCGTTAACATACCTGTTAATCTAGCTTACAGGAATGCTGATCAGGCTGTCTTCAGTTACGTTGTTGATGAGGATGGCAATGTTTTAG
>JALUEN010000069.1:3246-5063 GCA_027052755.1 bacterium
CCTCATGCAGTAGTGAGTTCCAAGGAATTATCGCTACATCTAGTGGAGATGAGCTGGAAGATGATACCTTACCACCGCCACCAGCACCAGGAGGCCCAGGACCAGGAGGTTCTGGAGGTTCTGGAGGAGGTCCTAGCACTGGTGGGGGAGGTAGTGGAGCTAAGCACATGCCGAAGTAGTCTTTTGCGAGGGAAAACTCCTATTGGAGGGGATCAATGAAGATAATAAGGATGCTTAGATACAACTACTTGATTCTGAAGAAAAGTCTTAGGGATCTGCCATCTATGATACCTAAGGTGTGGGATAATCTACTATCTGACCTGTATAACCTTATCTTTGGACCTAGGGTTAGCTTAGATGAGCAGATCCTCTTTTTCCTCCAGCTTCACTCAATGTTCAAATCCGGAATACCCCTTACAACGGGCCTTAAGGCTATACATGCAGGATGGCGAGGGCGACTTAAAGATTACATATACTCTATCTACAAAGCTATATACTCGGGAAAGAGCCTCAGTAAAGCTCTAGAATTACACGCTAGCTCTATATTTCCTCCAATAGTGATAAGCATCATAAGAGCAGGGGAGTACACAGGAAATTTAGATAAGGCTCTAGAGTTAGCTAGCAGGCTCTTAGAAACAAAGAGGAACCTGTCATGGGCTATTATTTCCTCGCTTACCTATCCAGCGGTTATAATTATAGCTGGAATATCTGGAATAGTTATCTTCAACTCTTTCTTCCTATCTACGATGATAAAACTCTACCAAGACTTAGAGGTCCCCCTCCCTAAGATCACTAAGATGCTTATAGCTATTAATCACTTCTTAAATTTAAGAACTTTAACTATTACTGGCATTTTCCTCCTTATCCTAGGGCTTTTCCTGTACTCAGTAAAGTACATTCCTGGCTTGAACTTCTTAGCTTTTCAGCTCCTTCTAAAATTACCCATTATCGGTGATCTGTATAGAAAGTATTACTTATCCTATCTGATGAGGATGATGTACATATCAATTTCATCAGGTGTATCGGTATCAGAGACCTTAAAGCTCTTAGAGAAGATGAGTACACCTGCTATAGCTAAGATTTGCAGGGATATATCTGATAAGGTCTATATGGGAAGCTCTATATATAAAGTGATGAAAGAGTATGACTGGTTCTTCGGTAGAGTAGTGATAGATATGATGAGGATATATGAGGAGACCTCTAGAGAGGACCTCTTGAAGAAGATAGCCGACATGATGGAGTTTGAGTATAGGCTGTCAATCTCTAACTTCCTTAAGGTTATTGAACCTATGATCATGGGCTTGATGGGTGGCTTCGTTCTGTTCATGGCTGCAGGGATTTTCGCTCCTATGGTAAAGCTCTTTAAATAGAGCATTTCTGGAGGTGGCCCTTTTGATATCACTTAAATCTCTTTACCTTACAGCTCTAGTAATTACCCTTCTATTTTTAGAGCTCTTTACTCTATCCTATGCCATCCCCTTGAGAACTAGGAACTATCTAGAGGTTTATGATCCGGCTAAAGGATGGGTTTCCTTAGGGATCTCTCCAGAGCTGGTGAGGAGAACTCTGAGAAGACAGTACATGTTGATCATCCAAACTCAACTCAACGCTATCATTTACGATCAGAGGAACCACCTTACCCTTGAGATCCCTAATCCAATTGATATCTATGCCAACGAGTTTCTGGTGGCTATACCTAGGTTAGGGGATGTAATTATATACGATTCGCTTACTGGGACGAAAGAGAGCTTTCGTCTCACTTCTGAAGTACTTCTCGTCCTTAAGGTTAATAATCCTGATCTATTACTCTATGAGAC
>JALUEN010000070.1 GCA_027052755.1 bacterium
TAGGATATGTCTCAGGAAACTTGCCCATGAGGGTTTCCTGCCTGGCGTGAAGAAGGCTAGCTGGTAACTTTGAAATATTCCTGAAGGAGGGAAGGGAGATGTTATCTGATCCTATCGCTGACATGCTAACCAGGATAAGAAATGCTAACATGGTTTATAAGGAATACGTTGATATGCCTAGCTCTAAGTTTAAGGTGGCTATAGCTGATGTGCTTAAGAGAGAGGGGTATATAAAGGGATACGAGGTCCTGAGAGGACCTGATGGCAAGGATACCCTTAGGATTTACCTTAAATACATCGGCAAGAAGAGGGTAATTAACCACATTAAGAGGATAAGTAAGCCTGGTAGGAGGCTATACTACTCTGTCAAGAAGATGCCCAGAGTCTTGAGCGGATTAGGTATCCTGATATTAACCACATCTAAGGGAGTTTTGAGCGATAGAGAAGCTAAAAGACTTAACGTAGGAGGAGAGCCTATAGCTGAGGTCTGGTAGAGAGGAGAAGTATTGTAACAGGAGGGATGATTTATGTCCAAGATAGGTAAGAGACCAATAGATATACCCAGTGGTGTCTCAGTTCAAATATTAGAAGATGAGGTTATCGTTAAGGGGCCAAAGGGTGAGCTGAGGAAGAAGTACAGACCTGAGTTCGTGGAGATAGTTCAGGAAGATAATAAGATAATCGTTAAGCCAAAAGGTGATCGCAAGAGGTTCAGGAGAATGCACGGTACCACCAGAGCTATAATAAACAACATGGTAACAGGAGTTACTAAGGGATTCAGGAAGGTCCTGCTAGTCAGAGGTATGGGATATAAAGTATTCCAAAAAGGAAAATCCATTGATATCCAGGTTGGATATTCTCACCCTGTGATATACGAGCCTCCAGAGGGTATAACCCTGAAAGTGGAAGGTAACAATAAGATCATCGTAGAGGGCATAGATAAGGAGTTAGTGGGACTAGTAGCAGCTCAGATAAGAGCTATAAGACCCCCAGATGCCTACAAAGGAAAAGGTATAATATATGAGGGAGAGGTTCTCAAGCTTAAACCAGGAAAAGCTGGAAAGGCTAAGTAGTAACTAACAGGTTAATTAAGAATTTGTTAGAGCTTAATTAGGGGTCCTTGTGAGTGAGAACGCAGTTTCTAAGCGTTTAGAATGGGTTATAGCCCTAATTTGGCTTATCCTAGTCCTAACAGGAGCTTTTATTGTAGGTACTATATCACATCCGCTAAGGACTCCAGGAGATTTCCTCTTAGCTCTGCTATCTCCTAGAGCGCTTAAGATGATAATCCTCTCAGCCCTAGGTGCTTTCCTAGGGTGGAGCCTTAGGAGGCTACCACCTAACTTTACCTTGAACCTGGCACCAATCCTACATTGGGGTGCTACCTTCCTGGTAGGAGCTGTTTTCTTATACGGAGTTGTCTCCCATGGAGCTAGGAGATGGATAGCTATTGGAGGTTTTTCATTTCAACCATCTGAGCTAGTAAAAGTAACTTTTATCCTCCTAGCTGCTAAGTACCTAGGATTTGACTACGCTATTTTATCCATGGATCCTAAATATGCTAACTCACAAAGTTATTCAAGTCGTCGCTTTGCTAACTGGTTTAAGGTGTTAGTGGCTTTCTCTATCCCAGCGGTTCTGATCCTACTACAGCCTGATCTAGGAACCACGTTAGTTTTGTACTTCGTCTTCGCTATTTTAAGCTATATTTATGGCTGGAATCCTCTCCTAATTATAGGAGTTACTTTCCTTGGTGGAGTTCTTGGGTTTAAGTTCCTAAAAGAGTACCAGCTCAAGAGGATCTTAGTGTTCTTGGATCCGTATAAGGATCCGCAGGGTGCTGGATGGAACGTGATCCAATCTATGAACGCTATAGGTAGTGGTGGCTTGAGTGGAGTGGGGATGGGAAAAGGTCAGTTGAGCAGATTAGGATTCGTCCCAGAGGTTCACACTGATTTCATAATGGCTTTCATCGGGGAGGAGTGGGGATTTCTTGGGGTAGCTTTCATCCTAGCTATGGAGCTACTGTTAATACTTCTATTGCTAGCGTTCGCTTTGAGGGATAGGGAGGGATACAAGTTAACCCCTGCAAGGGTTTTCGCTGTTGGGATAGCATCACTTCTGTTTATACACACCCTTGAAAACTCAGCAATGTGTGTCTCAATGCTTCCGGTTACAGGTTTAACTATGCCGTTTATAAGCTACGGGGGAACTAGCGCTTTTACTTTCTCACTAGGTATCTGGATGGCCTTAAGTCTCTTTAACGCCGAGAGGGAGATACTCTTGGAAGTTTAACCCTCACTGAGGAATAAGAAAGAAAAGCCCCTTCAGGGGGCTTAGTCAGGATATACACTAGATCAGCCAGCTATAAGTGCTTTATATGATCTTCTCGTTCTCTAGAACTAGGAAGAACACTAACGCTAATAACCACCACCACATACCTTTCACCCCCACAATTAGGAATTGTAATCTAGGTTCTACTTATAACCTACTCTTCCTGCTAGTGATCGCTCCTTAAAACTACTTTCCCAGTTAAGCAAGGCTCTCTTTATCTCCTCACCCTGGGAATACCCGCCTAACCCGGTTCTTGAGACCACACGATGGCAGGGAATTATAATGGGAAACTTATTTAGCTTCATCGCTAAACCTACTGCTCTAGGATAGCTTCCAGCTCTTCTCGCTAGCTCTCCGTAAGTGATCCTATCTCCAAATGGTACCTTTAGGAGCTCCCTGTAGATCCTCTCAGCCCATGGTAGTTTTGAGATGTTATCTTTTAGGGCATGGTTTACCAGCTCATCAGCTGGCTTCCACCTGCCTCTGTTGTAATCACTTATTAGCTCCTCTAAATAAAAAATAAAGGGGGAGCGACTTAAGCCCCCCCTTATCCGAACTTCTAGATCCTCTCCTAGGCTTTCCTCTATCTCTAAGTTTAGGGCTACTAGCTCCCCTTCCTCAAACCTCGGCACTAGATATATCAACATAACTAACTGTTAACTCAATGATAGCTGGTTTGATGTCTAATTTTAGTTTAATAGTGGTAGTGAACGTACTTAGCCATCTTTGTGATAAACTTCCTCCCAGCTTTTCCTATCAGACCTATTCCCTCTAATGCTTTCTGAGCGCCTTCCTCTACTCCGTACCTTATTACCCCTCCTATATAACCTAGGCCTTTACCTAGAACTTTGCCAACTGGTTTACCTACAACCATTCCCACTTCGACTCCTCCAAGAGCTCCTAAGAAACCACCTAGTGCCATACCTATTGGCCCACCTAACAGTGCTCCTCCTATCGCTCCTGCTAGCCCACCGTAGAAGCCGGTAATTACACCTCCAGCTATCTGACCAGCTGTCTCTCCAACTTCTTCACCAGCTTCAGCAGCTTTGGTAGCAGAGCCTTTCAGTGTGTTGATACCATGCTCTTTTTGATGTCTGTCTATAGCTTCTGCGCCTTTCTTAGCGTATTTACCTATGTGGAAGGCGGTAGCTCCTGTTATACCTGCAGCGGCTCCCATAGCTGCTCCTGTATACTTGCCTAGTGGTTCTCCCACCTTTTCAGCTACTTCTCCTCCGAACCTCTTGTTTGCTAGGTAAGTTACTCCTGCGCCGATCGCTGCTCCAATGGGTCCCCCGATCGCTGCTCCAGCTGCTGCTCCCGCAGCCGTCCATATTAAACCACTACCGAACAACTTGCTTCCTGCTCTCCTGCCTGCTTTTTTCCCCGCGGCGATACCTACCTTTGTTGATTTGACGAAGCTGTCCGCTATGTATCGGGTCTCCTGTTGGGTTTCCTCTCTTCTGATCGCTTCCTTAACCTCTTTCTTTACATGTGATATACCACTGGTTACCTTAGACTTTATTGCTCCTAGCCCGCTTCTTATCCTATCCACAAATCCCATAACCCTCTAACCTCCTTGTCTAGGCTTTTATCCCCTCTATTTAAACTTAGCCTTTCTCCTCTAGAAAATCCAGGGAGAAACCTTGGAGGTTTGTAAAAATTAGATTAACAAGGTTAATTAATCGTCATTCAGGAGCTCTTTTCCTAAAAATAGACCTCCAAAAGCTAGGATCCCGCCTAGAACAGGTTGCCCGTGTATGGCTAGAGCTGCTCCTAGAACTACGAACCCTACCTTAACTGCTATGTCTAAGAAGGAACTCTTATCCTCTCTCTCCTCTGCTGGCCTCCACTGTCCCCCTGTAATATAGGAGTAATAATCATTTATCGCTTGCTGATCTCCGTGAAAGAAGGAGGGGGCTTTAGGTGTGAACTCTGGCTCCTGAGCCTGCTCTCCTCTCGTTACCTTCACCTTTTGAAGGTTATCTACGCTGTGAGTTATCCTACCTTTCCTAGGTAAATTCCCCTCTATCCTCATAACTATTCACCTCCTGGTTGTCCTTCAAGAGAATATTATCTAATGTTTTTAGTAAAGCAATGTGCTAAATGTTAATTTTTGTTTAAGTCATCTAAAAAATCTCCATTTAAGGGAGAGCTAGGAGGGTTTTGCTTAAGAGGTTATCTCCTCTTTTTCTAGAAGTTCTTTTAGTGGTTTACATACCCTTTTAGGGGGGATGAGAGCATGATCTTTTTCCTCTTCAAGAAGAAGCCATCTATAAGATATGAGCAGAGTTTGATAAGGTTGACAATTACTAAGGATGAGAAGTTTACCTTTGTGTACGGGTTATTGGAGACCCATGATAAGGACACTTTCTCAATATGGGTGCCTAAGCTTAGGGAAGCTAGGGAACATCCTGAGCTTCCGCTAGAGGAGAACATGCCAATAAGGGTTTCGCTCTTAGAGAAGGATAAGCGCGGAAAGCTTATGCTCTATACTTTCCCTAGCGTAGCTGAAAACATAGATGATCTTAATAATATAGTTCAGTTGAGAAAACCTAAGGATGACGAGATAGAGGCTATTGAGTTAGGTACTTCTAACGAGGTTAAGAAGTATCAGTTAGAGGCTAGGCTTAAGATAAAGTACAGAGCAGAGGGTAGTATGCATGAGCAGAAGGGAGAGACATACAAGATACGCTACGATGGTATAAGT
>JALUEN010000071.1:0-1242 GCA_027052755.1 bacterium
AAAGAGGCTTTGAGTCCTTGCATCAAAAATTTTTTAAAGATATTTTAAAATAGCTTAAACTTGCAAATAATTTAAAAAAACGGTATAATTATTTAGTGAAGGGTAATAAGGTGGGGTCAGCTGTGAGTGGATTGAACAGCGGGATAGGGCTCTGGAGGTTCCTGAAGCGTATCTCAGTTTTTCTTCTCCTAAGTTATTTCCTCATTCTACCCTCATGGTCTAAGACGACACAGGCTGACTTAAGCAAGATTGTTAGCTATTTAAACTACTTATACGGCGTAAATGTTAATATCGTTATATCTCCTACACCATATAAGGCTTTCGCAACGGGACAGAAGTTAGTTTATATAGACCCTCATGTCTTAGAAACTAATCCCCCAGAAGCTATCTTCGGTCTCTTAGCTCATGAGTGGGCTCATGAGGCTCTAGGACATATTCCCCAGCAGTTTTACATGTACTTTGTTAACGGTACTAACTTAGCTGAGGAGAACCTGTGGTTCCAGGAAAAGGAGTTGGAGGCTGATTATTACGCTGGTAGAGCTTTGGCTATAGCTGGTATAGATCCTAAGTACTACATTGATTTGATAAAGCGCTATAACAGGGAGGCAGATTTCGTTCACCCTTATTTTAGAACTCATCCATCTACACCTGAGAGGATACGGGCAGTTTTAAAGGGATACTACTCAGTGAAGTAGGAGATCAGATCTCTTAGAGGTGATCCTTATGGAAATTAGAAAGATCTCAATTCCTAATGTTAAAAGTTCTCCTGTTAAACCTACCGCAACTGATGAGGCTAAGATAGCTGATTCTAAACCTGCTGAGAAGCCTCTAGGGGAAAGTAAGCTGGAGATAATGGTAGATACCTCAGTGCGAGCTGTTCAGAAAGCCTCTGCAGAGGGTGCTAAATCGGCCTCAGGTTTCCTCTTAGGTATGGCTTTAGCTCTAGGTCTATTAGGTACTACTGCCCCCTATGGGTTCCTGATGACAACCGCTGTGATGATAGGAGGGCTCTCAGGTATAGCGCTTCAGACTCTCATGGGTAAGTACTTGACTGATAAAGGTGATGGTAAACTTAAGAGAGCTCTTAAAAAGTTTCAGGGCGCTTTCAGGAAGATATCAGATAACTTCGTTAAACTAGTTAAATCAATGCCTAAGTTTATATATCCGTCTGTGCATCACGCTACACCAGAACAAGTTAAGCTAGTCTATGATACGATGGATAAACTACCGATAAGCTATGTG
>JALUEN010000071.1:1252-5040 GCA_027052755.1 bacterium
CTATGTTACCGCTACTCACACGGTTAACTTTGACCCTAACCTAGCTAAGGAGTTAAACGCTGCAGGCTTGAATCAACAGCTTTTCTTTGATAGACCTGTTACCTTAGACGTTAGTCAGATGGCTATATCAGAGGACTGGGCTAAATATGTGATTACCCATGAACTGGGACACGCTAACGATTTCCTACATGCTCAGCACCTGAACGGTTTTATAAGCTCCATGAAACCCTTTAACAAACCTCCATATGTTACCGATTACGCTAAGACAAACCAATTTGAGGATCTAGCGGAGAGCTACGCTTACTATCACCTTATGCCAGAGAAACTTAAGGAGATCGCACCTGAAAAGTATGAGGCTTTGGCTAAGGTGGAGGCAGTTAAGTCAGTTGATCCCCTGAACATGATAGCCTCTCAGCCTCCTCTGAGAAAGCTTGGGAGAGCTATAGGTGAGCTACTTAGCAAATTACCTTATCCCGTAAGGATGTTCACCGTAGCCCTTGGCACTAGTTTACCACTGTACTCCTTCAGCAAGGCAGCTGATGATTTAGCTAAGGGAAAGGGGGACAGGCTGAAGGCGAAGAGCATAGCTACTTCTGCACTCGCCGCTATCTTAACCCCTCCGTCGGTTACCTTAGCTACTGTAATTGAAGGAATTGCTTTAAAGAGCGCTGTAAAGAGAGGAAAGATCTCAGAAGATACCGCTCACAAAATTTTAGATTCTACGATAGCTTTAGTTCTAGGACCTTTAGGCGGAGCTTTAAAGGGGGTCTTAGATGGTCTTAGATCTGGGAGAAGCTCCAGGAGGTTTGAGATGCCTGGAAGAACCTCTGAGAACCTTGGAAAACCTAAGAGCCCCTCAGAGAGAGGGAATTTAAGGAAAGGGATTGAGGTTGATAAAAGGGATTGGGCTAAATTCCTAGGTGGAGCAGTTCTAGCAGTAGCTCTCGGAGTGGGGATAGGATTAGCGCTTGGACCAGCTCTAGGTGGGCTCCTAGGAGGCTTGATCGCCTCTCAAAACTTTACTGCCGGAGCTGTAGCTGAAATAGTGGGTGGTAGGCTGATAGCAACAGGAATTAGCTATGGAGTTTCCAGAGCTGTGAGCCAGGGAGTGAAGAAGTTTTTAGAGTAGCCTGTAAAGAAAAGACTTCATATTATACGAAATTTAAAAGAGTTTCCCATTTTGTCCATTAATTGGCATCTCTCCCTTTAAACCCACCAAAAACCTCCTCTTAATCTACAAAAATCACCTCATCTTCAAGAACTCCCAAAAAACCTTCCTATACCTCGCTAAATTCCTTTAATCTCCTACTTAGCTCCTCTCTACTTCTTAACCAGGCTACTCTCTCTTGGTAGCCTAATAGCTTTTACTACGTGGAGCTTAGGAGCATGAGGGAGGAGCTGAAGTACTTCAGCGATTTTCAGCGATTTAAGAGAGGGGGCGCTTAATGGGATACACGATTGGTTGATAGCCTTTAAGCTAAGAGACAGAGGTGCGCTGGTGAACACTGATCTGTTTAAGGGTTATGAGGACAAGGAAGAGGAGTACTTGAACTGGTACTTCAATGAGGCGATGAACTACTCAGGAGGGGGATATACTCAGGCGATCAGGGTGAGAAGCTTAGATGAAAGCACATACTTAGTGGAGAGCTTGGGAATCTTAATGAGATTTAGATATATCACCTAAACAGCTTTAAGATGTGAACTACCTCTATTCCAGAGTAGTAGTGTTTCAGGATCTCCTCAAAGCTAGCGCCTCTCAAAGCCATGTCTCTAGCTCCCCACTGGCACATTCCAACTCCGTGCCCTAAACCTCTTCCCTTAAACCGATAGCCGTATATCATGCTACCTTTAAAGTGGTAGTTAGAGCTTTTTAGCTTGTATCCCGTTAACTTCCTGAAGATTGCTTTATGGATTTTTAAGCTACTCTTTTTTGTATGCACAATCACAAAGGGACCAGAATCTGATAACCCTAACACCTTAGAGTTTGTTACTTTTCTCAGGGCTTTGCTAATATCATCTGGGGAGAGGAGGACCTCCCAGGTTCTACCTTTATGAATACATCTCACTGGTTTGAGATACGGAGCTGGTTCTCCTCCTAGCTTGTTACTGAAGACCAGCTCACCGTCTTGGGTCATCCCACCACAGTCTGCGCTGTAGAAGGCGAATATTGGTTTCCCCTTGTAGGTAGCTATCAACCCTCTAGTTGAGTCAACTGCTTGGTTCGTTGAGCTCCTCCAACCCTGCATACCGTGATATACCTGGTCAGCTACTGTGCTCTTCACGTCAAAGTACTTACCCTTAGATCTGCGCCATAGCGCTGTCTTCACCGTATAGGTTCTGGCAGCGACTGCCTGAGCTTTAAGGGCTTCCAAGGGCCATGAGGGTGGCATCTCATAGGGAACTACTCCTTTAAGATATTCCTCAAGGTAGAGGTAGTTCACAACGCTTAGGTAGTTCCCATCTAGCTTTATCAGTATCGCGCCAGGAGTTTTCCAGGATCTTCGGCTGGATGATACCTTAGAGGGACCCATGGATATAGCTATTAGATGGGTTTCAGGGGTTAAGGGGATCTCCTTTACCTTTCCGAGATCAGTACATGTTGCGATCCCTTTAAAGTGCGAGGTGATACTAACGCTTAAGGGACCTTCGCACAGCCTCCTTCTGTCCCCTGAGAACACCTCTAAAAAGTACCCATCAACATAAACTCGCTTAAACCTTCCCAGTAATACTCTAACTACAGCTACGTTTTTAGGGTTAAAATCTACTACTAAGCTTAGGAGGTTTCCTTTGCTGTAGGGACCCTCCTCATAAGAGGTTGGAAAGGCTATCATTGATGTAAGTAAGAGAAGTACTAAAAAGATGAGGAGCTTTCTACTTAATAGCATCTATCACTTCACCGCCAGGGCTGATTCTGAGAGTTTAGCGCCGTACTCAGTGAACTCTATGATGGTACTCTTAGGACAGACCTTAGCACACTCTCCACAGTTATCACACTTGGTGGAGTCTATCTTAGCGAGGAACTTGCCTTCCTTCACTAGCAGATCAACGGCTGTCATCTCGCCATTAAAGTGCTCCTTACAGGCTTTAACACATAGACCACAGGCTATACAACCCACATTACACACAGCGGTTGTCTCTGGTCCCTTATCCTCGTTAGCACAGGCAACCCAGTACCTCTGACTAATTGGGACCATCTCTATTATCCCTCTAGGACAGGCTTTGACACACTGTCCACAGCTTATACACTTCTCCTCATCTACCCAAGCCACACCATTTATGATCTTTATAGCATTTGTGGGACATACTTTAACACAGTCTCCAAGACCTAAGCACCCGAACCTACAACCGCTAATGCTTGGGAAGAAGGTATGAGCTACCTTACAGGATGGGACATCTTTATAAACTGCTCTCTGGGGAACCATGTCGCAGGTACCACGACACTTAACCCTAGCAACTAGTTTCTCCTTCTCCTGAACCTCTATACCTAGGACCTCTGCTATCTTCTTCATTACCTCTGAGCCACCTACTGGACAGAAGAGGTTGGGATCCTTAGTAGTTACTATAGCGGTGGCGAACTCCCTACACCCTGGATATCCACAACCTCCACAGTTAGCTCCTGGGAGTATCTCCTCTACGACATCTATGAGTGGGTTCTCCTCTACATAGAATACTTTTGCTGCGATGGTTAAACCTATGGTAGCGACTACTGCTACGCCACCTGCTACTAGAACTGGTGGTACCATGTTGGATAGTATCGTAGCCATATCCTTCACCTCCACTCTTAACCT
>JALUEN010000072.1:0-3788 GCA_027052755.1 bacterium
TACCGGTTTCCAGGGAGATCTGTCTCTCAGAGGAGGGACCTCCAGCTAATACGAGTATAAACCTCTCTTTAAGCTTCTCCCTGAGATCTCTTAGCTCCTCAGGGGAGATACCTAGAAAATAGGTTATCTTCTCATCCACTTCCAACATAACCCCGCACCTCTTCTTTAAGCTTTACTAAACCTTAACCTTAGCTCTCTCTAAGACATCCTCCAGGGTACCAGCCATGTAGAAAGCGTTCTCCGGTATGTGATCTACCTCTCCCTTGACTATAGCCATGAAACCTCTTATAGTATCCTTGATCTTGACGTAAACTCCTTTCCTACCTGTAAACTGTTCAGCTACGTGGAAGGGCTGTGAGAGGAACTTCTGGATCTTCCTAGCCCTTGCCACTATCTGTTTGTCCTCTTCTGACAGCTCCTCCATACCTAGAATCGCTATGATGTCCTGGAGGTCCTTGTACCTCTGGAGAACCTCCCTGACCTTCATAGCTGTCCAGTAATGATCTTTATCTAGATATCCTGGCTCTAGAAGTCTAGAGGTAGATGCCAATGGATCTACCGCTGGGTAAAGCCCCTGCTCTGCTATCTGCCTTGACAGGACGACTGTGGCATCTAAGTGGGAGAAGGTGGTGGCTACTCCTGGATCAGTTATGTCATCAGCGGGGACGTACACAGCTTGGACTGCTGTGATAGCTCCCTTCCCTGTTGATACAATCCTCTCCTGTAAGAGTCCCATATCAGTTGACAAAGTGGGCTGATAACCTACGGCAGATGGCATCCTTCCTAGAAGGGTTGAGACCTCACTTCCAGCTAGGACGTACCTGAATATGTTATCCATGAAGAGGAGTACGTCTTTACCCATAACATCCCTGAAGTACTCTGCCATGGTTATAGCTGTGAAGCCTACCCTGAACCTGACACCTGGCGGCTCATCCATCTGACCGAAAACTAGTACCGTACTTTTCAGAACACCAGATCGCTTCATCTCAAGCCATAGGTCGTTACCTTCCCTAGTTCGCTCTCCGATACCTGCGAAAATAGCAACTCCTTTATGCTCTGTGGTTATGTTGTGGATGAACTCTTGGATGAGAACTGTTTTCCCAACACCAGCTCCTCCGAACAGACCTATCTTTCCACCTCTTGAGAAGGGCGCGATAAGGTCTATGACCTTTATACCCGTTTCCTGAAACTTCCTGGTGGGATCTACCTCATCAATTGATGGAGCAGGTCTCAGGATAGGCCAGTAATCCTCAGCTTCTACCTCTCCTAAGCCATCTATTGGGCGTCCTAACACATTAAAGATTCTGCCTAATATCTTAGTCCCCACTGGAACCGCTATAGGCCTACCGGTATCGTAAACCTCCATACCCCGCTTTAAACCATCTGTAGGTCCTAACGCTAGACATCTAACCCTATTGTTACCTAGCTCTAACTCTACCTCTATCACTAACTCGTCAAACCTCTCCTCTGGCCTCTCAGCTACCCTGGCCCCGAGGAACTTCTCTGTCCTCTTAACTATAAGGGCGTTGTGTATAGCTGGTACTTTACCTGGAGGGAACTCTACATCTATCACTCCACCTCTTATCTGAACTATTCTACCAGTAGCTATGTACTTACCAGGTTCTGGCATTGAGCTCACCCCCTATCCTTAATCTCTCTCAATAGCTTTCAACAGTGGACCTATTTTAGCCTGCTAAGTAAAACCTCAGCTTTTTACCTCTAAGAGGAATCCTCAGAGCTTTGAGGGAATTCCCTCAGGTGAAGGAGGTATGATAAATGAATGTCCTATTAGGTGTAACTTGGCTTTGGTTAGCCACTACTTTAGGTGGACTACCTATCTTCTTCACTAAAGAGGTCAATGAGAGAGTGAACAGCCTGTTAATGGGGATAGCAGCGGGGATCATGCTAGCTGCCTCCTTTTTCAGCTTACTCTTACCTGCTATAGAGGGAGGAGGAACTTGGGTAGCTTTAGCTGGTTTTATCTCAGGGGGAGCGTTCCTGCTGATCCTGGAGTCAGCTATTCCTCATTTCCACGTCTTGAAGGGATTAGAGGGAGGAACATCTAGCAATTTAAACACCAGATCTCTTAAGAAGCTCTGGCTCTTCATATTAGCTATCGCTATACATAACCTTCCAGAGGGCTTAAGCGTTGGTGTGGGATTTGCTTCAGGGAACTTTAAGGAGGCCCTCGGGTTAGCTTTGGGAATAGGGATACAGGATATCCCTGAGGGTTTCGCTGTGGCCGCACCCTTGGTAACTTACGGATACTCTAAATTTAAAGCTTTCCTGATAGCTAGTATAACGGGGTTCTTGGAGGTGATCACAGGACTATTAGGGTATGTAGCTCTCACATTAGCTAAAGGTCTTCTACCCTTTGCCTTAGCTTTCTCTGCAGGTGCTATGATAGGTGTGATAAGCAAGGAAGTTATACCGGAAAGTCATTCTGGGGGAAACGATAGGATAGCTACAATAGGACTATTTATCGGTTTCTCTACAATGATGATACTTGATGTTCTCTTAGGGTAGTGGTTAAAGGAACGGTGATTACACTAAAGGAGGAAAACGAAAAGAGATTTTGAGTTTAAAGGGATGGGCTATCACTCCTGGACAAATTGTTGAGGGGGTTGCCGATTTCCTAGATGAGCTCGCGTTAACACATTTTCACAAGTTTTTCAAGCACTCCCCCCTCTTAGGTGGTAAACTGAGGCATCTATCCTCTCTAGCTTACGCTTAGTAATCTCTTCATTATCTCAGGGTAGAAGGCATATCTGAGAGCTGTCTCCTTAGTGATCAGACCTTTAGAGTACATCTCCTTTAAGTGATGCTCTATGGACTGCATCCCTTTCTCTTTGCCGGTATGTAGCACGTTTAATATCTGGTGGTGTTCTCCCTTTCTTATTAAGTTCTTTATCGCTGTGTTCGCTACTACTACCTCTAGTGCTGGAATTCTGCCCTTCCCAGTAGCTAGAGGTACTAGAAGCTGACTAGCTGTTCCAAGGAGTATGTTAGCTAGTTGAACTCTTACCTGTGGTTGTTGGTGTGCGGGGAAGACGTCCACTATCCTATCAATGGTGTTAACTATCCCTGAGGTGTGTAGAGTAGCTAATACCAGGTGCCCAGTTTCCGCGGCAGTGAGGGCTAGGGAAATAGTCTCCAGATCCCTCATCTCTCCTATCATTATGACATCAGGATCCTGCCTTAGGACATGTTTCAGCGCTGATGCGAATGATTCTGTATCAACACCTACCTCCCTCTGATGGATGAGGGATTTTTTGTTCTCAAATACATATTCTATAGGGTCCTCAATAGTTATGATGTGTTTGGAGAAGTTCTGGTTAATGTACTCAATCATCGCAGCTAGGGTAGTGGATTTTCCAACGCCAGTGGGACCTGTGACTAAGAATAAGCCGCGCTCTTGAGATGCGAAGTACTTTAGTATCGGGGGGAGGTTGAGTTCTTCAAAGCTCTTCACTTGGCTGGGAATAGCTCTTAGAGCACACGCTATAGTACCCTTTTGAAAGTACACGTTGCCTCTGAACCTACCAACACCTTTAAGGGTGTAAGAGAAGTCCAACTCCTTCTCCCTCTCAAACTTCTCTATCTGCTCTGAGGTTAACAGGGCATAGATCATGCTCCTTATCATATCCTCGGTTAGAGGGGGGAAATCAACTACGTGAAGCTTTCCATTTATCCTTATTATAGGTGGACTACCTACCCCTAAGTGTAGATCTGATGCGTGTGCCTTTATCATGTTAGCTAAGAGATCAAAGATTATCATGAGTTTTCTC
>JALUEN010000072.1:3798-5031 GCA_027052755.1 bacterium
CCAACTCTTGCTCCTGTAGGAACTTCTCGTAAGCTCGCTCTTTCAGCTTCTCAAAGGCTTTTCTCTCAGCCATGATCTGCTTTAGCTTTTCCCTCTCTTTATCTAGGATCTCCTCTGCTTTTCTTACTACTTCTCTCTGTTCCTGTATCTTAAGCTTTAAGGCCTCTATGTACTCAGCGTACATCCTCATCTCAAAGGCGTCTAAAGTACCCTGAAGCATCTTCATCTTCATCTCCTGTTTCTTGTACTCGCGGAGATTTATCAGCTGCTGAAGCTTCTCCTGCTCACGCTGAAGTCTCTTCATAGCCTCAGCGAAGACCTTCTTCTGATCCTCTTCCTCTTGGCGTTTCATATCTAAAAACTTCTGTAGTTTAAACTTGAACTTCTTAGGCTTCACTTTACCTCACCTTTGACCTCAAAAGTTATTAAAGGTTAGAGTTTTAGGAGATCCTGTTGCCGTAATTTAGAAACTCCCTTATGTCAGCTTTAGCTAGGTACCTACCTATGATCTCCTTAACTGCCTTCTTGCTTAATCTCTTGCTTAGGATTATCGCTCTTAAGTGGTCTCTATCCCTGGAAGTTATGGTCTGCCATAGATTGGTCCTCTTTGAGAAGAGGATAATAGCTTCCTTGATCTCCTCTGATGGCGATTTTAAGATTATTCCTCCTGTTGAGCTAAGCTTAGCTTTATATCTAAGCGATGATAGTAGCCTTAACATGTAGAGCCTGAACTCAAAACTTAACCTCTCCAATTTTACTCCCTCCTAGAAACTCCTCTATGTAAATATTAAGCCTAGATTCTCAGCTTGTCAAGAATTCGCTTAGAAATAGAGGAGTTTTTGCTAATTATGTAGTACTATAAATCCGAGCTACTTTCCTATTAAGGAGGGATTGAGTATGACTCAGAGACAGTTATCACCTAAACAGTTACTCAAGCAGAGGCGCAAGAGAAGGGACATGAGGAAGAACCTTAAGAGGCGAATGAGGAATAGAGCTGTGCGAACTAGGATGAAAAACGTTATAAAAGCTTTTAAGAAGATGTTAGAGGAGCTCAGGTCAGCCGTTCAGTCTGGAAAAACCTCCCAGGAGCTTGAGGACATGAGGGCGAAGTTGGATGCTCAGCTTAAACTCTTGTACAAGGTAATTGACATGGCAGCTTCTAAAGGAGTAATCCACAAGAATGAGGCGGCTAGGAGAAAATCACGCTTGGCTCAGCAATACTCTAAGATCTTA
>JALUEN010000073.1:0-1302 GCA_027052755.1 bacterium
GCTGAGGTAGGCTCATCCAAGAGAAGTATTCTAGGGTTCATCAGAAATAGCCTAGCGATAGCTATCCTCTGCCTCTGCCCTCCTGATAGTGTAGCTCCACGTTCACCTATCAACGTATCATATCCGTTAGGGAAGTTCAAGATCTCCTCGTGAATCTGAGCTTTCTTAGCTGCCTCTATGATCTCTTCCATAGTAGCGTTAGGTTTAGGATAAGCTATGTTCTCACGAACAGTACCCCTAAATATGAAAGGCTCCTGCAGAACAACTCCTATCGCCTTCCTCAAGGTCCTCAGGTCATAAGCTTTTATATCTAAGTCATCTATTAAGACTCGTCCCTTCACTGGCTCATAGAAACGCAAGAGCAAGCTGATTATTGAGGTCTTTCCAGAACCTGTAGGACCTACTATAGCTACCTTCTCACCAGGCTCCAAGGTAAACGATATCCCCTTTAGCTCATAACTATCGTTAGATCCATAAGATAGCCACACATCCTCAAAGGTTACCTTACCCTTCACATCAGAGGCAGAAACTTGCCCCCCTCGCTCTACTTCCTCGCTATTGATGAGCTCAAATATCCTAGATACGGCAACAGCTACCTTCCTCCAGTTCACTATTGAGGATGATAATATTGTAGCCGGAGTAACGGATATAGCTACGTACCCCCAGTAAGCCAGGATATCACCCGGTGTCATCAATCCCTTTACCACTAGATACCCGCCGTACCACGAGATAAGTATTATTCCCATGCTAGCTGTTAGCTCTACTAGAGGGCGATGAGTTGCCAAAACCCTCACCATACTCATTCTCCTATTGAACAGCTCCCTGTTCTCCTTAAAGAATTTATCAGCTTCCTCCTCTTCCTTAGCGAAAGCTTTCAACGTCCTAATCCCAGTAACCACCTCAGAGAAGAGGGAGGAGAGATCTGACAGTTTCTCCTGATAGCTCTTAGTTACACTACCCATTATTCCTGAAAACTTCCTGACAAAGTAACCTATGAGAGGTATAACCGTAAAGGTGAGAAGCGCTAAGCTCCAGTTCTTCCAGGTTATCCAGATTACAGCGCCTAATAAGGTGAGAGCACTGTTTAAAGTATTTATCACGAGAATAGAAAGCTCATTAGAGACTAGGTTAACATCGTTAAACATCCTAGAGTACAGATCTCCGCTTTGTCCTCTATCAAACTCCTTAACCTTCAACTGTAACAACTTGTAGTACAGTTTATTTTGTAGTTCCATAACTACGTAGGAGTTAACTAGGTTAAGCAGGTACATCTGACCATATTGGAAAACAGCCTTCAGAACG
>JALUEN010000073.1:1312-5030 GCA_027052755.1 bacterium
TACTGCAGCGATTATCAGGGAGTTCAGCTGAAACATGCTCTTAGTTTGAAATATGGTTTCAAAGAGCATCTTAAACAGGATAGGTTGACCTAAGTTAGCCAGGTTATAGAGCAACGTAAAGAGTCCGCCTAAAGCTAAAGCCTTCCAGTACTTTCCCACTACAGATAACAGTTGAAGGAGGGACAATAGGTGAAGAGGTTCACCTGATCTTCGTATATCTCGGTGGTTATCAGAACTGAACATGATCTACTCGCCTCTCAGAGGCAGCTCAATCATTTGATAAGTTCTCACTCGCTAGCTCAGAGTTTTGATCGTTTTCCCTGATCATCCTCTCATAGTCCTCTTGGGTGAACCCTGCAGGAGCGATAACTACCCTCTTGTAGGGGTTCCTACCTACGGAAAAGGTAGTTATCTCCTCATCCTCGCTTAAAGTAGTGTGAATTACCTTTCGCTCAAAAGGTAGCATTGGGTTAAGGGTTACGGGTTTTCCCGTTCGCTTTACCCTCGCTGCCATCTTAGTAGCTAGATCCCTGAGCTGGTTTTCCTTTCTGGACCTATATCCTTGGCTATCAAGGATAACCCTTACCTCATCCCGTTTGGATACTCCCTGGTTTATTATTAAATTCACTAGATACTGTAAGGATAACAGGGTTCTACCGTGCCTCCCTATTATCATACCCGCATCCTTGCCGGTAATATCAAAAGTGGGACCCTCAGGTAAGTACTTTAAGGTTACATCAACCTGAGCGCCCATCCTCTGAAACAGTCCCTCCAGAAACTCCCTAGCTTGCCTAAGCCTCTCAACCTTTCCTGATATCCCCTTATCCCTTGAGGTATCTCCCATAAGCTTCTCCTCCTCTCACAGATGTTAACTAGCGCTCTCTGTAGAAACCTCAGGCCTATAAGCTATCAAGGTATGGATCAAGCTAGCTAAGTTATAAGCCAACCAGTATAGGATGAAAGCTGAGGCAAAGTTACGAAGCAGGAAAGCTAAGAATAGGATCATGAAGATATTTGTCGTCCTCATCCTAGCCTTCTCCTCCTGACTTATGCCTGGAGAAGGCGTAAGCTCCATAGTTAAGTACATTGAGATGATGTATATAGTGAACAGCAAGAGATCCGGTTTAGCTAAGCTGGTTATCCATAGGAAGCTCTGGTTCTCAAATACGTTTATATTAACTTGTATAGCCCTGTAAATAGCTATCAGTATTGGTAATTGAAGTATAGCGACTAAACATCCACCGAATGGGTTAACGTTATGTTGTTTAAAGAGATCCATCATCCTCTTGCTCAGCTCCTCAGGGTTATCCTTGTATTTTTTCTGAAGCTTATCCATAAGTGGTTTAACCTTCTGCATTTTCTTCATCTGATCAATCTGAGCTTGGTACAGCGGTGCTAGAGCTAACCTAGTTATCACCCCAAGTGCTACCAACGCCCAACCGTAACCTCCTAGTTCCTTAGATAGGAAAGTGATGAAAGCGAAGATCATGTCCAAAACTCCTGTACCTGCTAGAAATACTCCCATATCTTTCCCCCCTACCTTTAGAGTTCAATAGCTCTAGCATAACATTAGCTTATCCCTAGGGATAGTCTATTCCTCCAGGGTTAAAAGGGTTACACCTTAAAATCCTCCAGAGTGATAGAGCAGATCCCTTTAGAATTCCATGCTTTTTCAAGGCTAATATGGAGTACTCGGAACACGTGGGGTAAAACCTACAGGTTCTTGGCTTAAGAGGCGATATATAACGTCTGTAAAAACTTATCAGCAATATCAGCGAGCTTAATATAGCCTCCCTTAAATATCTGAATACTTTAGAGGTAATTGATACAATACTCATATAAGATCCTCCTCTAAGCTCTTAAATTAGTTTCTTCAAGTTATCCTTAAGAGCCTCCCAGTTCATAGCTAAGGGAGAGAGCAATCTCCTAGGGTTCCTAGCTAGTATCAGGTACTTATATCTCCCTATAGGTGTGATTATAACCTCCTGAAAGTGATGCCAGACTAATGTAGCAAACCCTGCCAAGCTCCAGTGATAGAACTTTACGCTCTCCTCTTTATAGGGTGATATCCTTAAAGCCACTCTGGTTTCATACCCTTCTATTGGATCGTAATCACGTTTAAAGCTCATAACAATGGGATCAGTACGCTCAACTAACAGCTCTTTGTATCCCTGGTCCTTTATCAGCCCCATGAGATCTGTCAGATCAAATATCAGAAAGCCATTCGCTGGGGGGATATGCCTTATAGCCCAAGCTAGTTTAGTTAGGCCCTGAGCGAGCTTCCAAGGACTGAGGTGAGGGAAAGGGTTTCCCCAAGCTACAATGATATCGTACTTATCTCTACTCGGGTTCCAGTTAGATATGTCAAAGTTCAGAGCTTCCGCCTCTATCTTCCTGAGCCTAGCCTCCTTAATCGCCTCATTTAGAGCAGAGGTCCTCAGATCTAGAAAGGTTAGCCTAGAGCTATAGCCTAGCTCCTTAAGAACTTTGGCCAGCGCTATCCCCCCTAAACCAGCACCGCTGAAGAGATCTAGAACTTCCAGCTGTGAACTCCCCGTTCCCCTAAGCCAAGCTGAGAAATCCCTATGTGTTAAGAGGCTCCTAAAGATCTGAATAGCCTCCTCAAATCTCCTCCTCCCCTCATCAAGCCAAGTCCTATCTGGCCAGCTCCACAAATCGTAGAAGCTCTCTAAGTTATCCACAGCTTTAGCTCCCCCTACACCTAACTTCCTTAATCCATTTCTCAGATCATTTAAGATTTCCCTGTAACTCATGATTAGAGCTTTAGATCTAGCTATAACAACCAAAACTTTCCCGCTCCAACTATAACCACCTTTAGCTAATTCAAGTAGAGCGCTCCTCAGAACCCTCTTCAACTTATTCCTAACCACTGCTTTGCCGAGAGATGAGGATATCACTAAACCAAAAGGTAGCGATAAATCGCTACTAGGTGATCCCTCTCGCTTGAGAGATGGCCGGTTATATAAGATTAGAACAAAACCTTTCCCCTTCCACTCCTTAAGGGGTTTACTCCTCTTTATTAGCTTAAACTCCAGCTTTGAAATGCTCCTTAAGTCTCCGAACCTCACGTTAAGATATAATAATCATCAGCTATTTAGCTCTAGATCCAGTTCGCAACCTACCTATAATACTAGCTATCAAGTTCACTATTAAGAGGATAATACCTTTCACTCCTCTCTCTCCTAGCTTCTTAGAATCATTATCCCCTGACTGGTCATCTAAGAGTATCCTCCGAGGTTGAGGATTCCTAACTAGGTTAACCTCTTCTGGTTGCTGTTTAACCTCTCTGTGCTTAAACTTTCTCATTATCCTCTCCTGTCTAAGTATATCAGGAGAGAGAAGATCCTGTAGGTTCTCCCCTATAAGCTCTCCTATATATTCAACAGCTTTAGTACCTTCAAGGTCTCCCAACTTAACCTCTGTGATCAAGCCATAGCGTATAATCATGTACCCGGATAGATCCCCATAGGTTAAGGCAAGTCTCAGCTTACTTAGATCAGAGCCTCCCTCTATAACCTTTCTCAGATCTATCTTCTGAGACAAATCTATACTGAAACTCCTCTCACGTATTCTAAGCTCATGAAGAGCCTCTTTTTCCTCTCCCTTAGGGTTAGAGGAGTTCCATATATCCCCTAAAGCTCCCCCTCTCTTCGGGAACTCCATAAGGACCCACCTTTCAATTAATACTCCATTAGGG
>JALUEN010000074.1:0-2584 GCA_027052755.1 bacterium
TTCTCAACTGGATCCTTGATAAGATCAGTTTTAAGATAGTGGATACGCTTAAGTCCTTTAAGCAGTTTGACTCTCTTAGGAAGAATAAGCGATAATTTACTTAAGTAGCGAGATGAGGTGTTAGGTTATGACTGTAGGTGCGTGTACTATGAAACTTTACCTTAACGATAAACCTTTAAACCTAAAAGCCAAGAGGTCCATAGTTAGGACCTTAAAAGAACGGATCACACATAAGTTCAACGTATCGGTTGAGGAGGTAGGCGAGAGGGATAAGTGGCAGGTAACCGAGCTGGGCATAGCTGTTGTAACCAGGACCAAGGAGGAAGCTCATAGGGTACTTAACAGGATTATCCGCCTGGTGGAGAACGATAAGAGGTTCTCAATAATTGATATACAGATAGAGATGCTCATATGAACTTTAAAGGTATTAAGATATGGGGTTAGAGTTTAATCTAGGACTTAAAAATCTTATGGGGAACTCTAGGGAACTTCCAAAGAGAAAGCTGTTAGCTGTTATTCTAGCGAGTTTTCTGCTAATTTCTCTAATCTCTCTGTTCAGTTATTCTCCCGCTAAATCCACGCCCTCTACTGGATCTGAGAGGAAAGTATCTGAGAGAAAAGCTGAGGAGAAGGTTAGCGCTTCTAAAGAGGAGAAGAAATGTGATCTATCTGAGCGCAAGATAAAACAGATGCTAAGCGATATCAAGATCTACATCCAGGAGAACGAGCTAGATGAAGCCCTTAAATTGATTGATCAGATACTGTGCGCTAAACCTTCAGAGGTCAACGCCATATACTATAAGGCTTTTATAAATTACCTAAAGGGAAATTACAAGGAAGCTTTAGAGCTTTTAGATATCGTTTTAGATCGAACCGAGTCATTCCCGCAAGCCAAACTTTATAAAGGAGCTTGCTTGATACACTTAGGAAAATACTCTGAAGCCCTTGAGTACCTGGATAGATATATCCTCCTCAGACCAGAGGAGCCGTTGGGATACGCTTTTAAATACGAGGCTCTGTGGGCTATGGAGAAATACCAGGAGGCGTTAGCTACACTTGATAAGGGAATAGAGCTGACCAAATCTAATGCTCTCAGGCTGATGAAGTGTGATGCACTGCTTCAGCTGGGTAGGATAGCTGAGCTGAGGGAACTGATGGATGAAGTACGAGCTTCAGAGCTAAGAGCAAGAGGTGAGCTATCCGGTGATACCGCCTCTGACCTAGCATGGTTCTCCTTTCTAATAGGAGACTTAAAAGCCATGAGAGCGTACATTAAAGAGGCTAAAAGCTCAAGGAGGATATCTGAGGATAGCTCGCTTCTAATAGATGTACTCTCCTCTGAGAACTTAGAGGAAGCTCTCAAGAGGATGAATAGATATGAGGGGAATGACCCTAGGATCTATTACCTGAGAGGATTAATCGCCTATAGTGTTTTAAGGAAACTGATATCAGAGGGGAAGAGTAAGCCTCCCAAGGGAGCTATCGGTAATCTGTACGCCTTAGCCCTTAACTCATTTAAGAAGGCTTGCGAGCTGGAGCCGACTAACCTGATATATCAGAAGGCTTGTAAGGAGATGGGAATCTCATTAAATAGAGCAGTTGAAGGGGAGGAGAGAGAACTTGAGCCAGAAGAAGCGAACGAAAAAGCGCAAAAGTAATAGCAGGAGCACTGGACTTAAAGGTGGCTATAAGCTAGTGATCGTTGAATCCCCATCTAAAGCTAAAACGCTTCAGAAGTACTTTGGGGAAGGGTTCTTAGTCTCAGCCTCTATGGGACACGTTATGGATCTGCCGAGGAAAGGACTGGGAGTTGACCTGAAAACCTTTCAAGCTAACTACAAGGTGATCTCCTCTAAGTGGAAAGTAGTGAGGAGGCTGAAGGAACTAGCCTCTAAAGCCTCAGAGGTTTTCCTAGCTACTGACCCGGATAGGGAAGGGGAAGCCATAGCTTATCACCTATCAAAGCTCCTTGGATTGCGATCACCGAAGAGGCTGGAGCTGAGGGAGATAACACCTAGAGGTGTGAGAGAAGCCCTAGCTTCACCTAGACCTATTGATCTCAGCTTAGTTACCGCTCAACATACCAGGAGGATCCTTGACAGGATAATGGGATATACCTTGAGCCCTTTACTATGGAGAGCTCTGAGGCGTTCAGCTCTCAGCGCTGGAAGAGTCCAGTCTGTAGCTCTGAAACTGCTATGTAAACGAGAGAGGGAGATCCTGAACTTCACACCTAAGGAGTTCTTCACACTTGAGCTGACCTTCCAGCTCAGGGTAGGGGAGGAGACTAGAGAGGTTAAGGCTACCTTAAGTAAGGGAGATGAGCCTGTTAGATTTGAGAAGCGAGATAAAGACCTGGAGAAAGCTTTACGGGAAGCTAACTGGAGCCTCAGCTATGAGGAAGCGGAGAGAGAAGTTCTACCACCTCCACCGCTCATAACTAGCACGCTTCAGGCAGAGTGTTCAAAATTAGGGCTCAGCGCTGGGAGAACTATGAAGATCGCTCAGGAGCTCTTTGAAGGGGTGGACCTACCTGATGGGCGAAAGGGACTGATCACTTACCATAGGACTGATAGTTTCAGGG
>JALUEN010000074.1:2594-3171 GCA_027052755.1 bacterium
ATCCTTGACTTCACCTTCGGGGAAGGTTGGTTTACCTACCGAAACTACAAAGCCAAGAGGGGAGCGCAGGACGCTCATGAAGCTATTCGCCCAACCTATGCGATTCCTCCTGAGTCTCTCAAAGGGAAACTAAGCTCAAACCACGTTAAGGTGTACCAGGTGGTCTGGAACAGGTTTTTATCCGCTTTCTCACCTTCTTTCACTTACTACTATCAGGAGGTAGAGTTCATTCCTAGCTTAAACCTCGCTGAAGGCTGGAGAGTACTGTACAGGGGTGCTAAACCGATAAGGGAAGGTTTCGCTGAGATAATAGGGACTCCTAACCTAGAGATCTTAAAGAAGGAGCCAATACCTAAGGATTTCCTAGAGCGTGCTGAGATAAAACTGGTAAAGCTTACCTGGAAAAAGGGGAAGACTAAGCCACCACCTAGGTACACCCAGGCAACTCTGATAAAAACCTTGGAGAAGCTAGGCGTTGGAAGACCCTCTACCTACGCTACTATAATAGAGACCTTGCTCAGGAGAAATTATGCCCTTATGAAGGGCAAGACCATGGTTCCCACACCTCTGGGAATGG
>JALUEN010000074.1:3181-5021 GCA_027052755.1 bacterium
GGAATGGAGGTCGATGACTTCCTCCAGAGATTTTTCCCTGATATGATAAACGAGAGGTTCACCGCTGAGATGGAGGAGGGATTAGATGAGATAGAGAGCAGTGAGGCTGAGGTAGCTAAACAGCTCTCTGAACGTTACCTAAGCCAGTTCTGGGAGAAGCTCTCCTCAGAGATCGCTAAAGCCAAGGTTCAGGTGAAAGCTTCTAATAAATGAGATTAGGAGGTGGAAGAGGTGAGCTTGATATCCGCACCATCTGAGGTGGTTAAGTACATACTTGAGCACTGGGTGGATCACAAAGATGACTTGGTAGTATCACAGCGGGAGGTCCACAGGGAGATATATGTTAAGGTTAAGGTGCACCCTGAGGATTATGGGAAGGTGATAGGCAAGGACGGTCGGATAATAGAGGCTATAAAGTCCGTTGTCTCTAGCATAGGCGCTAAGATAAACCGAAAGATAATTCTAGACGTTGAGAAGCCTGAGGAAAAAAATTGAGACTTACCTCTGCTGTCTTTCTAGATACCCTGCTGTCTTGAGGGTACTCTTTACTTAAAAGAGAGAGGGGGAGGGGATTGCCCCTCCCCCTCGTGGGTTTGTGCTGGGTTTTAGTGGTGTGACTATATATAATTATAGTAAACCTTTAACCCTTTTTCAAGGCCTGGCGATCTGATTAAAAGTGATTTTTGTTATTTTAATCGTATTGGCTGAGGGTGTAACCCCAGTGTGTCTCAGCGTTAAACTCCTTTCTCAGGTACGTGTGGTTGATCTCGTAGCTATCGCCTGCAACCTGTAAGCCCTTAGCGTTAGGTAATCTCTTTCTGCTCCTGTAATTATCCACAATCAGTTCTTTTCTGATCTCTGTGAGTTCCTTAGCTAAGCTCTTTATCTTCTTATCCTTTACGTCCTTAGACTTGGCTACCTTATCAATGAAGTCAAAGATATCTTTATAAGTACCACTGGAGGTCCTAATAGTTTGAGCTTCTCTGAATAGGTCCGCTATAACCTGGTACTCCATCTGGAGCTCGCTCTCAGGCTTATCCTTCCTTGATCTATCGGTAAGTGATAACAAGGCGTCATTGAACTCCCTGAACTTCTTGAAGAACTTCTCAGCCTTTGAGAGATCTATTGCTGACATCTGTGGAATGTGAGGTGCACCTGTGATACTGTTATAGAACTTTCTAGCTGAGTCAACTAGTAACTTTGAGAGCTCCTTAGGGGTAACCTCTCCGCCCTCCAGCTTACCCTCTAACTTAGCCAGGAACCTATCATAGGGCATTATATGACTTATATCTCCCTCTGAGGCTACCATGTACTTGGCGTACGGTTTAAGGGCGTGCATTACCTCTGCTGAAGCCATAGCTCCAGCTTCCCAAACTAGGACGTCAATCTTCCTGCCTATCTTCCTGTTTATCATGCTAAGCGCTTTCCCTAGGCTTTTAGGAGAGAGATAGTCCACCCTGCTTGAGCTATCATCTAGCGCTCCTCTCCAACCAGCTCCGTACCCAGCTAATATCAAGGCTATATGCTTGGCTGGATACTTCTTCACTATAGCTGATATTATATTAGCGATGTTCTTCGTGTTCGCTGAGTTCACTTTCCCTAGATCAGCTACAATAGGGGAGGTTATCTTCCTGGGGTTCTTATCCCTCTCCACGTAAAATATCTTGGCGTTCTTTATCGGAGTGGGAACCCACTCCTTACCTACATCAAGGTAGGCTACCACGTGAACTTTCTCGTTAGAGCCAATTTTCTCCATCCTGTTGATGTTCTCATGAGAGATTAAACTTAAGCCGTTATCAGAAGCTCCATAGTAGATAACTAGCCAATCCTTCTTAACACC
>JALUEN010000075.1 GCA_027052755.1 bacterium
ACGGTGATCTCTCTCAGATAGAGATAAAAAACACCCCTAAGGGTGATTACGTCTTCTTAAAAGCCTTCATCCCAGGTAAGAGGACAGAGGAGATATTACCAGGGATCTTGCCAGACCTCATTAGATCTATAAAGTTTGAGGAGGGGATGAGGTGGATCCCTGGCAGTAACTTTAAGTTTATAAGACCTATCAGGTGGATCTTAGCTCTATATGGGAGCGAAGTTGTTAAGTTCTCCTTGGAGAACCTCCAGAGCGATAGATATACCTTCGGACATAGGATAATATCACCTAAGAGGTTAGAGATCGCTAAGGTAGGCGACTACCTGAAGGTACTCAAACGAAACGGTGTCCTAGTTAACATAGATGACAGGCGGAAATTGATAAATCAACGTATAGAGGAGATATTAGAGTTAGAGGGAGTTACTTACAGGGATAGATCGCTGGTTGAGGATTACCTATTTCTGGCTGAGAGCCCGGTAATTTTCTACACTAGCTTTGACGAGAAGTACTTGAGTCTTCCCCCTGAACTGATAGAGAGCGTCATAAGGATTCAGCAGAAGTTCATACCCCTTTATAGAGATGGGAGGCTGACAAACCTGTTCATCGCTCTTAAGGATGGTCTGAACGATCACATAGATATAGCTAAGATAGGTGCTAAAAGGGTTGTCGCTGCTAGATTGTTTGATGCCAAGTACTTCCTAGAACTTGATATGAGAACACCTTTAGATGACTACGTAGAGGGATTGAAGGGAATAATCTTTCACAGGGACTTGGGGACATTCTATGATAAAACCTTCAGGCTTCAGGACCTAGTGAAATTTATCCTAGAGATGATGGGGGTCAATGATGAGGAGACGTTATCTAATGCTTTACGTGCAGCTTATCTGTGCAAGGCTGACCTGGTTACCCATACCGTGGGTGAGTTCCCTGAGCTTCAGGGTATCGTTGGGAAGTACCTGGCGCTTCATCACAAAGAGCCTAAGTCTGCAGCTGAAGCTATAGCGGAGCATTACATGCCTAGGACAGCAGATGATGAGCCACCTAAGACTACAATCGGTATCGCTTTAGCTTTAGCTGATAGGTTTGATACCTTGGTTGGTTTCGCATCTATTAACATCCTCCCTAAGGGGACTAAAGATATGTACGGGCTTAAGCGGGCTGTTAATCAGATCATTCAGATAACCCTGGAGAGGGATCTGAGAATAGATATAGGTAAGATAGTTAGCTTCTCATATAAGCTCTTCACTAACTACCCCTCACTGAAGCTCAGCGAGGATAGGGTGAAGGATGCCCTGTTTGAGGCTTTCTCCTCTAGGTTTGAGGAACAGCTTAAGAAGAGCTATCCGCTGGATATCATCCGAGGAGTGGCTCACCTGATATGGAGGGATACATGGTTAGGGGTGAGAATCCTTAAGCTCTTAAGCGATAAGAGGGAGACTCAGGAGTTCGTTAAGGTAGCGAAGCTAGGGGTTAGGTTGAAGAACATCTTGAAGAAAGTTCCTAAGGCAGAGCTTGAGGAGGTCCCCTTGAGAGAGGATCTAATGGACTCGGAGGAGGAGAGGAAGCTCTTAGCGTGGCTGAGGGAACAAAGGGAGAGCTTTGAGAAGGCCATATCCATGGGAGCTCTGGAGAAGGCTTATGATATGATGTTGGAGTTAGCTGATCTGGTAGAGCTCTTCTTCCAAAAGGTTTTCGTAATGGTTGAGGATAAGGACAAGAGATTGAACCGCTTGAAATTACTGAGAGAGCTGGATAAGGTTCTCATGAAGTTCTGCGATTTCTCTAAAGTAGTTGTCTAGTAACGGAAAGGAGAGGATCACCATGGGGTTCTTGGAGTTCAACAGGGATGGGATGGGGATCCTTGAGGTTATCTGTGGACCTATGTTTAGCGGGAAAACTGAGGAGCTTATCAGGAGGATAAGGAGAGCTTTGATAGCTAACCAGAAGGTGATAGCTTTTAAACCCTCATTAGATAACAGGTACTCAGTAGATCACATAAAATCCCATAACGGAAAGTCATTTAAGGCTTACGTGATAAAATCCTCTAGGGATATCTTAGACCACCCGTGGATGGACTACCACGTTATAGCTATTGATGAGGCCCAGTTCTTAGATGATGACCTAATACATATCGTTCAACATATGGTTGATAACGGTAAGAGGGTTATAGTCTCTGGACTTGATAAAGACTTTAGAGGAGAACCATTTAAGGTTATGGGAGAGCTATTAGCTATCGCTGATGTGGTTGATAAGCTTTATGCTATATGTGTGAAGTGCGGTAACCCTGCTACGATGAGTCAGAGATTGATCCAAGGAGAACCCGCTCACTACAACTCGCCAGTTATAATGGTGGGATCTAGTGAGCTCTATGAGCCTAGGTGTAGGAAATGTCATAAGGTACCAGGAAAACCTTCCCTAGAGGAAGTATTAGCTAATAGGAGAGTCAAGGAGATAGTTTAGGAAAGTTTAGGAAAAGGGGGAGATTAGGGATGACAACCACTTTAACAGCTATACTTAGAGAGGGGAAGAGAAAATCTGAGCCTAAGAGGTTGAGGAGAGATGGGTTTGTCCCCGCTGTGATATATGGTAAGCGAATAAATGATGCTAAATCAGGAATACCAGTTAAGATCCCTGTTAAAGAGATAAGGAAGTTGGATCTCCACGGTGCTCATTACTTTGAGGTTAGAGTAGTGGATGAGGAGAATAAGGAGGTCCTTAAGACGCTAGCTATTATCAAGGATATCCAATGGGATGCCCTCAAGCCTAGGATACTTCACGTGGATCTCCAAAGCGTTGCTCTTGAGGATAAGGTGGCCGTTACTGTACCTATAGAGATCGTCGGATATGAGGCCAGCATGGGTATAAAACAGGGTGGTACCTTGCAGATGATGATGAAGGAGATTGAGCTTGAGGTACCTGTTGGTAAGATACCAGAGGTTATCAAGATAGATATATCTAAGCTTGAGATCGGTGATGCTATACACGTTGGAGAACTTCAGCTTGATCCAGATTACAGACCTGTTGATCCACCTGATACACCTGTGCTAACTATACTGCCACCAGAGGAGACAGAGGAGGAGACAGCTGAGGAAACCGAAGCTGAGGCTTAGTCTCCAGGGTGAGAAGATATGAGGGAGCAGATAGTAGAGGCTTTGAAGAAGATACCTAAGGTCAAAGCAGTGGGAATAATATCTAAGGATGGAACTATTGTAGGCGATAGCTTAGGAGACTTAGGGGCAAAAGTTGAGAGCATATGGAATGATCTGAGAGACTTTGCAGAGAAGTTTGGGAAACCCTTATCTAGCGCTCAGATAGATCTTCAAAACCAGCTCTTGATCCTGGAGGACACTGGTGGAGATGTGTTAGTTATCCTCGGTGAGAAAGCCGTCAATATAGGAAGGATAAGACTAGAGCTTAGGAAGATCTTAAAAGCTAAGCGTTAGCTATAACCACCCCCTAACGCTTAGCTAATTGGAGTGAGATAATTGAAGTTTTTTCTTGAACTTCTGAGAAACACGCTTATCTCTTTTACCGTATTTGATGCGGTAGATATACTCCTAGTATGGGCTCTGGTCTATTACACCCTGAAGTTCGTTATAGGAACTAGAGGGTTTTATATATTGATAGGAATCCTAGTTTTATTACTTCTCAACGCCTTTGCCTACTACCTGGGGCTATATGCTCTCTCCTGGATAATGAAGTACGCTAACATAGCTATATTCATCGCTCTCCCTATTGTTTTCCAACCTGAGCTTAGGAGTTTGTTAGCTCACCTCGGGGAGCAGGCGCTGGTTAACCCCTTTGAGGTGAAGACAGAGGAAGTACTGGATATGATAGATAACCTGGTTGAAGCTGTATCTAGGCTCTCCCAGAAGAAGATAGGAGCCTTAATCGTTCTGGAGAGGGAGGAGAGCTTAGAGGAGTACATACGGAGAGGGGTCAGCTTTGAAAGTGATGTGAACCCCTTACTTCTAGAGAGTATATTCTATAAGGAGAGTCCACTTCACGATGGTGCTGTTATAATAAGAGGTGTTAAGGTAGTAGCTGCAGGATGTTATCTCCCTATCGCTATAGAGGTGGATCTGCCACCTGAGTACGGCGCTAGGCACAGAGCAGCCCTGGGAATTAGCCAGATATCAGATGCGATAGCTATAGTGGTCTCTGAGGAGACGGGAAAAATATCGGTTTGTTATAACGGGGAGTTATACTCAGGTTTATCGCTCAGTGACCTGAGAAGCATCCTTAAGAACGCTCTGTATCAACCTAAGGAACCTTTTAAGGGCTTCATAAAGCTAACCTTCGCCTCAAAGATTGTTCCTCAGGTGCCTCTCAAGGGTACACCTAAAACTAGAAGCGGTTCGGAGGAAGCTTCTAAACCTGTAGAAAGTAAGGAGGAAAAAGCTTGATGGCTTCACTTAGGCGAGGAGAAGGGAGTTGGGCCCTTAAGTTCATAGCACTCATGATAAGCATAGCTATATGGTTCTACCTCAAGAATCAACCTCAACTAGAGGAGCTGAGGATATCTTACGAAGTGATAAAGCTACCTGTAGTAGCTTCCTTCTCTGACCAGCTACTAACTGGTAAGTGCTATGTTGAGATATCTCCTAGATACGTAGATGTGGCCCTAAAGGGTAGATATGCAGCTATAAAAAAGCTCTCAAAGGAAAACGTGAAGGCTTACGTTGAGATCCCTAATGAGGCTTGTAACTTACCTGAAGGTGAGGCTTTCTATGGAGAGGTGAAGATTATACTACCTCAAGGGGTAGACCTTATAAACATACGCCCCAGGAAAGTGAAAGTGAAGATCTATCCGTTAGTTCACAGAACCTTTCAGGTTAAGCTTAAGTTCATAGGACAGCCCGCGAAGAGTCTCAGGTTGATGAGTTACGTTCTAGATAGAACGAAAGTAGAAGTCTACGGTAGGAAAGAGGATATAGCTAAGGTTAAGGAAGTTGTCGCTACAGTATCACTTGAGGGACTTGGGTTCAGTACGAGGATAAAAGTCCCACTTGTCGCTTT
>JALUEN010000076.1 GCA_027052755.1 bacterium
TGTTATAAGGGTATCCACCACCTATGTACTTCTCATGGTGGTAGAGGATGTAATCCCCACCAACGTAATCGCTAATTCCTAAACTCTCAACTATTCCAAAAGCTATAAGCGGGTGGAAGGTTATCAGGTTATACTCAAAGTTAGTCAACTTCCCAGGCTTGAAGAGGACCGAGTCAGGTATATCTATCTTTCCGATATCATGCAGAAGCGCTGCCCTCTTTATCCTCTCTATATCTTCATCAGATAGATTTAACTCCTTAGCGATAGCCTCTGCTAGCTTGCTAACTCTCAAACTATGTGAGTAAGTTACCTCATCTCGCCTATGTAAAGTTTCCAAAAGGAACTTTATGATCTCATCCATCTCCTCAAACCTAAGTACGTAATACTTCAGAGCGAGGTAGTTAAAGATTATCGTTAGGTTCAAGGCAAGGAACGGAAGTAAACTCCCCTTAAAGAAGGAATAGTTTAAGAGATACCCAGTTGCTACAGAAGGAAGTTGAAGCAGTACTAGAGATAGTGATTTAAAGGACTTCTTCAATATACCTAGCTGAAACCTCTTAGTGTCAATAGTAGCAACCAAAGTGGCAGCTATTGAGTTTAAGTAAGGAGCAATGAAGCCAAATATGAACAAAACTATCAACGTCATCAATGAGGAGTTTGAATAAATTGGAAGAAAATAGTGGTTCAAGACAGCTATTAGGATATAAGGTGAGAACTGTATAAACCTGTATATAGCGCTCCTAAATGGCTTCTTACTCCTCCTGTAAACCCCTTTTAGCTCTAGGAAGGGAGGCAAGATAGCCATAACAGATATGGAGATTATTCCCTTTACCAAATCAGGTCCGAGAGCTGCAGCGAATAAATATATATCCGTTAAAAATATCTTCATAGCAGGTCCTCTACCAGGTTTGTAGTCAATCTTCAACAGCTCTGATAGAGAAGCTATTCCTAAGAGGGATATAACACTGTAGAATATCGTAGATTCATTAGCAAAAAAGCTTAAGATATCACTCATAGCAATCACACTATGCTACTTAGCTATCATACTGTATTAAGCTAAAGACTTTATATCCCTTTAGCTTATCCCTACCTTTTAGAAAACTGAGCTCTATAATGAAAGCAAAGCCAACAATTTCCGCACCAAGGGATTCTACCATCTGCTTAACAGCTACCGAGGTTCCACCTGTAGCTATGAGATCATCTACTATTAGAACCCTATCCCCAGGTTTAATTAGGTCCTTTTTTATCTCTAAGGTAGCATGCCCATACTCCAGGTCGTACTCCACACCTATTACATCTCCAGGTAGTTTCCCCTTCTTCCTAACAGGTATGAAACCTGCTCCCAATTTATAAGCCAATGGCGCTCCTATGATAAATCCCCTAGCCTCTACAGCTACTACGGCATCAATTCTCTCATCCTTTATCATGTTATAGAAAGCATCAATAGTATAGGAGAAAGCCTCAGGATCTCTGAGGAGAGGAGTGATATCCTTGAAGTTTACACCAGGTTTTGGAAAGTCAGGTATTTCCGCTACGTAGCTCTTTAGGTTAATTGCTGTTGTCATCTCACCTTTCCCCCTTATAGAAGTGAATGTTCAATTTATTAACCTTTTATAACAGCTAAAGGCCTCATCCTCGCTACCTTTTTAGAGATACCAGCCTTGTGAACGGTTTCAACTACAGCGGAGACATCTTTGTAAGCTTCCGGTGCTTCCTCTAAAAGTGTTTTCTTGCTTGCTGACCTGACTATTATACCTAGCGAGCTCAACTGAGCCATGAGCTTATCATATTTCACCGTACGCTTAGCCTCTGCCCTGCTCTTAACCCTACCAGCACCGTGGCACGTGTGCCCAAAGTTCTCCTGGTAAGCTTTCTCGGTTCCAACTAGAAGGTATGAGTACCTTCCCATATCACCGGGAATTAGAACTGGTTGACCGATCTCCCTATACTTCTGAGGTACCTTGGGATGTCCTGGTGGCAGAGCCCTTGTTGCGCCCTTCCTATGCATCACCAACTTCGTAGGTTTCCCATCTAGCGGGTAATCCTCTATGCTAGCCATGTTATGGGTAACATCAAACACCAGGTATAGGCCTAGGTTCCTCCAAGATGTGCCAAAGACTTTCTGGAATGCCTCTCTAACCTGGTGAGTGATAACCTGTCTGTTAGCCCAGGCAAAATTAGCAGCGCTGAACATAGCACCTATATACCTAGCTCCCTCAGGTGATGAAGCCGGTACAGCTGCCAGCTGTTTATCAGGTACCCTTATACCGTACCTCTTCATCGCTTTACCCATGATATCCAAGTAATCGCTAGCTACCTGATGTCCTAATCCCCTAGAGCCACAGTGTATCATAACGGTTGCGTAACCTCGCTCTATTCCCAACACCTTAGCGGCTTTCTCGTCATATATCTCATCTACTACCTGAACCTCTAAGAAGTGATTTCCACTTCCGAGGGTACCTAATTGCTCCTTTCCTCTATCTAAAGCCGTCGTGGACACAGCAAATGGATCAGCTAGTGGAGCTGATCCGTTCTCCTCTATGTAATTTAGGTCATCAGGATCACCATATCCCCTCTCAACAGCCCACTTAGCGCCATCTCTCAGAACTCCTCTCAGCTCTTTGTTTGTCAACTTCAGGAATCCCTCAGAGCCTACGCCTGATGGGACCATCCTGAAGAGCTCATCCGCTAGCCTCTCCAATCTGGGCTTTAACTCCTCCAGTGTTAAGTTAGTTCTAAGTAGCCTAACACCACAGTTTATATCAAAGCCTATTCCTCCAGGTGATATAACTCCCCCTCCATCATATTTAGTAGCCGCTACTCCTCCTATAGGGAATCCATAACCCCAGTGGATATCAGGCATAGCAAAGGAATACTTAACGATCCCTGGTAGAGTGGCTACGTTTATTACTTGAAGGAGAGCTTGATCTCTCTCTATATCCCTCATCATCTCCTCAGTAGCGTATATCAATCCAGGGACCCGCATCCCAAGGGACTCCATCTTAGGGATGATAACCCTAGCCTCATCTATCCTCTCAAGAGGTATATCTTTTAGCTTGCTCACAAATCTCACCTCCGCCCCTTAAACGAACAAATCGCCAAACCTTTAAAGCTTCACGAAATAGAGATTCCTGTTCCACTAAGAATATTTTGAATTCATCTCAAATCTTCCTCTGTATTTATTCCAAATTTTTGAGAAAATTCTAAGCTTTTATCTCCTCTTTAGACCTAGTTTGAGGAGACTTCTCCTGGGATAGGGATAGTACCTTCATCTTGAAGACATCCCATAGGTTAATCTTCACGTGCTCAAGCTCATCCTTGAACTTAGTGTTCAGGAATTTAGCTAATTTATCGTTAAGAGCCCTCTTGAAGACCTCAACGAACCTATCAAGAGAGCTAAGAGGGTACACATCTATATCTCTAGAGCTAAGGTAAGGTTTAAGGAGTCTCTGAGCGGGTCTATCTGATATGGATATGAGGGTCTTAGAGTTGTAAGCCTCAAGATATGATTCTAGCATATATATACTCTGAGTGGAGAAGTCATCGGGTAAGATAGAGATAACTATCGTATCTATAGGTAGGTGAACGACTACATTGAGGTAGTTCTCCGGCTGATCAGCAAATATCTTCTCCCTAGGTATATTAAGCTCGGTCGTTAGGGCATCAATTATGTAATTTATAGCCCATTTGTTATCCTTAAGGAGCTCCTTAACATCCGCTGGGATGAAAATTGCCTCCTCTACCCTCTCCTCGCTAAGCGGATTGCCACAGAGAGAACACTTAAACCCGCTCCGCTCCGCCTCTTTAACAGCCTCAAGAGATGTAAACCTAAGGATCTCCCTTCCAGTAACCTTACATATTATCAGATAATCCCTGACAACTAACCCTTTATCAATGAGGCTCTGAAGCTGTTCTCTGGTTATAGGATATATCTTGTCAATATCCTTAAGGTAAACGGATTTCTCATAATCCTTTAATCTCTTTAAGAAGTTAAAGACTTCAGGTTTAACTAGCTCTGATATAGCGTTCTTGAAGTTCCCAGTAAGTTGAGGTACATCAATGGGGTTAAATAGGATAACTCCTTTCTCCTCCGGTATCTCCTCAAACTCCATTCCCTTGCTCTTTATCAAGGTGTGAAGAACCTTTGTTAGATTATCCAAGAGTCTCAAGTCTGTTGAAGGGCCTATATATCCGTACTCTATAACACCCTCCCCTTCATGAAACTCTATGAATATAACGTCATCATCTTTTATGAATATCTCCTTGTTCAAGGTCTTATAGATCTCAGAGCTAGGGGGATGAGGAAGTCTCAAGCTGTCATAAGTAGATATTCTCAGCGAGAATATAAGCGGTACTCCTATCTTCCTCAGTGCGTCTAATATGATAACCTTTATGGTTGAGAGGTCACCTTTTACCCTTATCTTCCTCTCAGCGAAAGACTTCAACATCCTATCTCCAACCTCCCTTAACATCACTTTATCATCACCTGAGGTTTATACTCATCAACAGGCTTAATAACATCCAAACCACCCATATACGGTCTAAGAACCTCAGGTATCTCTATATATCCCTCCTCAGTTTGATAGTTCTCCATAATAGCTATAACCACTCTAGGGAGAGCTAATCCAGAACCATTGAGTGTGTGAACGTATCTAGGTTTAGCTTTAGGGTGAGGTCTATACCTTATGTTAGTCCTCCTAGCTTGGAAATCTCCACAGTTACTACATGAGCTAACCTCTAGCCACTGCTTTATACCAGGAGCCCACACCTCTATGTCATAGGTTTTCATAGAGGCAAACCCCAGATCACCTGTGCTCAAGAGAACCACTCTAAAGGGTAGCTTAAGCTCTCTCAGAATGTCGCAGGCATCCTCAACTAGTTTCTCCAACTCCTCAAAGGATTTCTCAGGAGTTGTTATCTTGTACATCTCCACCTTATCAAATTGGTGAAGTCTCTTCAATCCCCTTATATCCTTACCTGCGTGTATCTTCTCCTTCCTGAAACAAGGTGTGTAAG
>JALUEN010000077.1 GCA_027052755.1 bacterium
GAAAAGGTTATTATTAAAATGGATGAAAAATATTGGGGAGGAGAGACCCATGAGGTCTTCCAGTAGAAGAAATGAGCAGGGAAACCTACTTATAGGAATATACATAATGATAATGCTTGCTATATTTGCTACTGGCATGATGCTAATGTACCAGGATAAGATAAGGCTGATAAGACACCTTAGGAGAGATGATGGTTATACTGCGCTTATGGAGTTTAAGAAAATTTTAAACCTTATAAAGCAGTGGGAGGAAAGGGAGATTGATACTACGAGAGCTTCACATTTCAGCGCTTCCTTCTCTAGTGATCATCCAAAAACAGTGGAGTTCTTAATCGCTGAGGATTCAGGCACTTTCAGTAGCCATGAGGAGGCTGAGGAGTGGCTTGAGAAATCTATAGAGGCTGCTAAAACCCAGAAGGTTAAACCGGATATTAAGGTGAACGGAGCTGGTTTTATCTGTGATAACTGCTATACGTATAAAGCTCCAATTTCCGTGAGCTTTGATAGTAAAACAGTGAACTTCACCATCACTATAGACACCTACTTTGACTTTAACGATAGGGTAGTCGTGAGTGAACTACGGGAACAAGTCCTTCAACAGGTGAGGGGATTGACGGCTATTTATCCTAATCTTAAAGTTGAGGATGGAGATCTGGATAGGTTTGAAGTCTCAGAGGAAGGGCCTAAGGGAGGGAAGTACCTTCACTTCCTTCATTTAGGGACGATAGAGTGGTCATGGAACGACTCTAGGGGAAATCTAAGAAAGTCTAAGGCTGAGGTTTACGCTATAGCTACTACAACGGTTAAGAATAAGTTATCTCTCTCCATATCAGCGACCCATAATCGCTTGGAGAACAAAATTGACTCTAAAAACCTAGAGGATAAGTATAAAACTGAGTGCCAGTGGAAATGTGATGATCCAGGTAATCCAGCTACCTGCTATAATGACTGTAAGGAGGTCTATGATCACACTGAGGCTTCCTACAGGGTGATAGGTAAGGGGCATATACAAGTTAATCCACCTTTAACGAAGACAAAAGCTACTACGAAGATAGAGAAGATTATCATCCTTCTAACTGAGGAATCTTAAGGGGGAGATGAGAGGTGGTGATTTAGGATGTTGAGCATAGATTTAAGAAGAGGAAGGGGTTTTCTGATCCTGGAGATACTATTTTTGATCGCTATTTTAGCGATTGCTATCTTCTCCATTATGGCTCTGATTGCTTTCGTCTCCAGGAGCTATGTATCTGCTGACCCAAGTTTAACAGAGAGGTACCTAACAACCTTAAAGGTTATAGAGAGCCAGCTCTACGAGGTTACCAGTTTTAGAGACGTTAACCTATCCGTGTACATCTCTGATGGGAAGGCTAAGGACTTAACCTTAAAGGAGATCCCGAAGGAGACCGCTAAGGGATACCTGAAGAAATCTAAACTAAAGGAATTTACGATTTTCCCGATCTGGGGCGATGAAACTGATTCTCAGAGTAGGGACTTCCTGATAGGAATTGATCTGAAGTGTAGATTCACTAATAGAGATTGTTCTAGGGGAGAGAGAGTTCTCTTTAAGGTAAAGTCTGATTTACAGAGAAAGAGAGAACTAACTGATAAGGTTGTGTACATATACCTTGATACATACGAGTACATCAGGCGAGCTGATCTAGTGCTCTTAGAGAAAATAAAGGATAACGAGGATAAATACCGATTGTTGAAGGTCCTGCCAACCACAGTAGTGGAGATAGAGAAAAAATCTAGAGAGGAGTGTGAAGATAAAGAGGATAAGGATTACGATACCGGTGGCGGTAATAACACATCTCAAGATACGGAGAGCATAGGCTTCTAAACATCGGATTTTGAAATAATTGCGAGGTGGTATGGGATTGATAGGTAGAAGTAAATATCAAGGTTTTACCTTGATAGAGCTGATCATGTACATCTTCATTTTAGGATTAGTGGTGGGATTGCTATCTCAGATATTTTTGAAATCTAACGACCTGAAGATGAATTTAGGTAGGACCTATACTTTAGATAAAAAGCTCTTACTTTTCGTTGATAACTTCAAGAGGTACTCTAAGAGGAGCCTCAGGATGGAGTATAAGAGTTGTGCTACTGACTGGGTTTTATACTTATTCTTTGACTCGCTAAAGCTAGAAGGGATGGGGGGATACTCTGGTTTAATCCCTGCTGATGTATATCAGAGACTATCCGCTCATAACTATCCTTACATGGCGCTGTCTATCCACAAGCGTGTTCCAGCCAAGTTGTTGGAGAGAAGCGGAAGCAGGTATGCTTACCTCTATCCAATTGATTTTAATGAGAGAGGCTATCAGAAGTTCGGTTTCCAGATAGATAGGAGAGCACTTAAGAAGAAGCCAGATACCCCTCTAACTGTAACTGTGTTATCCATGGTAGTGGTAAGGGATCTCACTGAGCTAGCAGATCCTAGTAACCCGTATCTTAGGCTAATAAAGTGTGATGATCACCTAGACTTTGAGAAGCGATATATACGAGGGGATTTGGATGATAGCGATAACTTCATAGTGAAGATCTTAGCCTTGCCAGAGTATATCCCTCATTACTCTCTTCCCGTACCTGTAGTGGGGATGGAGTTGAAGGGGGAATCAGCTTTCGGTCCTAATGAGCTTAAGGATAAATGTAGGTTGGTTATCCAGATCTCCACCTTTCTAGGTGCTAAACCCCTTCACTCCTTCTCCTTCTTCCTCCCACTTATGGAGATGAACCTTAAAGGACTCACGTGTAAATGAGGAAGGAGTGATTTCTCTGATCAGTGAGCTGAACCAGAGACTTGAGAGAGTGTTCTTCAACTTCATAGAGTCCTTTCAGAGCTTCCTTAATGATATCTACATATTCTTTAAGGTGCCACAGAACGAGCGGATCTCCTTCCTCCTTCAGCTTTACACGGCTTTTAAGGCAGGATTGCCTATATCAAGGATCCTCAGGACATTGTCTGAGACTTGGAGAGGTGGTTTAAAGCCTTATATAGAGAATATATATCGTAGCGTTTACAGGGGTAAGGGGCTAGCTAGGTCGCTGGATGCTCTACCTGAATCCATATATCCTAGGGTAGTTAGGGAGATAATAAGGATAGGTGAGGAGACAGGTCGCCTGGATCAAGCTCTCTATCAAGCTTACAAGCTAATGGAGCTGAAGCGGGACCTCTGGTGGGGGATAGTCAGCTCGCTTATCTACCCCCTGGTTGCCATACTCTCTGGAATAGGAGCGTTAGTTATTTTCAACAGCGTGTTCTTCCCAGTGATGATAGAGGTTTACAGATCCCTTGATGTCCCGCTTCCGGCTATAACGAGGTTTATCATAAAGATTAACGATTTTCTCAGTTTCTCCACCCTAAAGTGGTTATTGATCCTAGGGCTAATTCTATCTATTCCCTGTATCTATTACAGGGATAGGTTAGGAGAGCTTCTCTCCAGGATTATACTGATAACGCCAGGATTAGGAAAGCTTTACAGGATATACCTGCTATCCCTCTTCTTCAGAACGTTGTACATCTCTCTTCAAGCTGGTTTATCCCTATCAGAGACCTTGAAGCTAATTTCTGAGCTCTTCCCGAGGTCGCTTAAAGAGATAGTATTATATATCTACGATAGGATAAGGGAAGGGGAGTCGCTTCATAAATCTATGAGAGACTTGAAGTGGGTATTCTCAAATTTAGCTATCAACATGGTTAGAACTTTTGAGGAGACAGGTGATGACAGCGTGATTGATAGGGTAGCGTACCTGATGGAGTTTGAGTATCAGATAGCTCTAAAGGAACTCTTGAAACTCATAGAACCCGTTACGATGGTTATCATCGGCGGTTTCGCTCTCTTTATAACCGTCGGTGTTTTCGCTCCACTGATAAACCTCTTAAGGATTTGAGGGCTGAGTGTGGTTTTATCCTTTATCCGTTAAAAGTACCTACTCCTATCACTTCTAATAAAACGTTAGCTGGTATCCCTTCCTCTCTTGCTATGATCCCTAACCGTTCTCTGAGCTCCTTCCTCTCCCTCTCAGATAGGTTCTTAATGTTTCTAAGCCTATCTGGTAGGTCTGATATAGAGAACAGTGTGGACCTTATAGTGCTCCTGAGTTTTTCCCTCTCATCTGTGTTCAGGTAGTTCATCGCCTCTGAGAATAGGTTGGGGGTGTACTTTAGGATATCCCAGGTTAGCTCTTTGAAACTATTACTGGTTGAAAAGAGTCTGATGAGTGAGGCTAAGACACGAGCGTTAGGAACTTCGTTTGCTTTGAAAGCGCCACCTGCGTCAAATAAGTGATTTGAGAGGTTAGTTAGTATGAACTCCCTCTTAGATTTAGGTAAGGAGTTGAGAGCTATCTCAAAGAAATCAGGGTAGTTTTTCAGTAGCTCTAGGGGTATCCTAGTATTCGTATCCTTAAGCTCTACAATGCTATTCAGCACAAGAGAGAAGGTCTCCAAGGTAGCGTTTCCCACACCTTCACGGGAGACGATGTTCCTGAGCATTAAGCTGATCTTCTCCCTCTCCTTAGAATTGAGGTCATTGAACATGTCCATTAGCTTGAGGTCATCATCTAAGAGTAGCTCTTTAAGGTACCCTTCAGCGTTTGATCTAGATATGGCTCTCAGATACTTCAGGCCTCTATCCTCAGAGTTAAGTTTATCTAAAACCCTTAACTTATCGCTATCTAGAAGTATTGAGAACCTATTTAAAAAGCGATCATAGTTTCTCCTAAAATCTTCCTCTAAGCTTTTGAGATAGCTGGGCGATGTCTCGCCTTTGGGAGAAGAGAAGGTTTTCGCTTCTCCTCCGAGAGCCCTTAACAGGGAGCTCTCTAGCTGATGAGGGAATTTACTGTGATCATAGATTTCGTCAATAGAGGTGAGCAAGCCTAAGGCGGTCTTTAAGCTGGAAAGTATCTCCTGGGTTTTCCTAACCTCTAGCTGGTGTCCCGATCCTAGTGGGGATATGGA
>JALUEN010000078.1:0-951 GCA_027052755.1 bacterium
AAGGGAGGAACGAGGAAGTATTTGTTAAAAAGAAAAGTAAAGACCTCTTAAAAGTTAAGCTTAAGGGAGGGAATGGACAATGGAGCCTATCGTAACCATGAAACAGCTATTAGAGAAGGGATGCCACTTCGGGCATCCAACTAGGCGCTGGAATCCAAAGATGAAGAAGTACATCTACACAAAGCGAAATGGTATATACATAATTGACCTTCAGGAGACCGCTAGACTCCTGACAAAGGCTTACGAGTTCGCTAAGAACCAGGCATCTCAGGGTAAGAAGTTCCTCTTCGTAGGTACTAAGAGGCAGATAAAGGATATCATTAGAGAAGAGGCTCAGAGAGCGGAAGCTTTCTACGTCGTTGAGCGATGGCTAGGTGGTACCCTAACTAACTTCAACGTTATCAGGAAGAGGATAGAATACTTCATCCAGCTGGAGAAGATGATAAATGAGGGGTTAATTGACCAGTTACCCAAGAAGATGGCGAAGCGATACAAGATTATATATGAGAAGCTAGCTAAGTATTTTGAGGGATTAGTTAGAAGAGACCCCCAGACCGGCGAGATAGTTACCTATATGAGGGATCTACCTGATGTGCTCTATGTGGTAGATGTACGAGCAGAGAAGATCGCTGTTGCTGAAGCTAACAAGTTGGGAATACCGATAATAGCTATGGTTGATACTGATAGTGATCCAGACCTTGTTACCTACCCGATCCCAGCTAACGATGACGCTATGAAATCTGTCAAGTTCATCACATCAAAGATAGTTGACGCTATCTTGGAAGGCAAAGGTCTTCACGAGAGTGAGGTAGCCACCGTTGCCGCTGAGGAATCTGAATCCAAGTAGCTCCAGAGAAACTTGGAAATTCTTTGAAGTATTTAGGGAGAGCTACCTGGCTTAGTAGAGGTTGATGAGTCTAGGATTATTATCAATTGAGCGAGAGCAAATCC
>JALUEN010000078.1:961-4923 GCA_027052755.1 bacterium
GCGTATTATAGGAGGTAGTTAACGGATGGAAGGGAGAGAGGAGAGGGTCTTAAGTGGGCGATCTAACGATCACTCGGCAGAAACCGCCCCCCAGAGGGAAACACCTCAAGCTAAGATATCTGGTAAGGTGAAGATAGAAGTCCTGGACGAGGAAGAGGTAGAGGAGGAGGAACTGCCACAGCCTAGGTTCGCTGATATTAGGGTGGTAGGTGTTGGTGGCGGTGGCTGTAACGCTGTCCACAGGATGGTAACAAGTGGAGTTAAAGGTGTGAAGTACATAGCTATCAACACCGATGCCCAAGCTCTATCTATGATCAAAGCTGATAAGAAGATACATATAGGGAAGAAGACCACGAGGGGACTAGGTACAGGTAACAGACATGAACTGGCTGAGCAAGCAGCGGTGGAAAGTCAGGACGAGATCAGGAAAGCCATTGAAGGCGCTGATATGGTCTTTATCACCGCTGGAATGGGTGGCGGGACTGGTACCGGTGCTAGTCCGGTTGTGGCTCAGATAGCTAAGGATGAGCTGGGTATTCTGACCATCGCTATAGTTACTAAGCCCTTCTCCTTTGAGGGTAACTTCAGGGCTAACTTGGCAGAGGAGGGCATAAGCAGGCTTAAGGAACACGTTGACGCTCTCATAGTTATCGCTAACGATAAACTCTTAGAGATAGATGAGGACCTAACCTTTGAGGAAGCTTTTAAGAAAGCCGATGAAGTCCTTAAAATGGGAATTCAGGGAGTTACTGATATCATAATCCGACCTGGTAGGATAAACGTTGACTTTGCCGATATACAGACGGTGATGAAGGAAGCTGGTACAGCTTGGTTGGGAATAGGTGAGGCTTCAGGTGAGACTAAGGCGGAGGAAGCTGCTCAGATGGCTATTACTAACCCACTGGTTGAGTACTCAATAGAAGGTGCTAAGAAACTGCTGGTTAACATAACCTGTAGTCCTAAGATAAAGATGAGGGAGATCTATAGGGCAATGGAGACGATAAAGAAGCTCGTGGACCCAGACGCTCAGATAATCTGGGGAGTAGTGGATGATGAGAACGTAAAGGATAGCATGAGGATAACCGTCATCGCTACAGGTTTCTCTGCGTTACCATCTGTTAAGTACGGCTACGCGGCTGCTCAGATGGAGATGGATGACTCAGTTCAGATAGATATGTCAAGTATCTTCTCTGAGGATATGCCTCCAAGCCTAATCTCCTCTAGGAGGAAGTACTAGAACTTTAGGATCTGTAAGCGAGGGTAGGGATAGCATAAGTTAGTTAGATTAAATTTGGTTAAAGTTGGTAGTGGAGTTGGAGCTTCTGATAGTCTGCTGGGGTTTTTTAGCACTTGGAACAAGGGAGATCTTCGCTAACTTCTAGACGCTGATCTCGTTACCTCTTAGCCTCACGGGAAAACCGAAGGCCTGACACACGTACATCGCCGATAGTATATGACCTGTTAGTCTCCTGGTGGTGATCCTTCCACCTTTTAAAGCTAACACTGGGATCAGGTTATCCGCTAGGTGTTCATCTATCGCTGGGAACGACTTTAGTGTGTTTCCTAACCCCTCTCCTGCTTCCTTCCCTACCTTCTCAGCTGGTTTTCCTAACCTCCCCAGCGAGTCCCACCCTGAGATCCAGTTGCTAGTTTGATGTCTGGATATCAGGGTTATAACGGTTCCAGTGCTTAAGCTCTTAACGTATTCCACCTGTGTCTTCACCTCTATTAAATCTAAGAGCTTTCCTAAGCTTTTCTCAAGACCTCTCAGAGCGCCCTTGACCTGTCTCTCCGCTACTTTCCTAGATCTCAAATCCTCTGAGGCTATAGAGCGTACCTCTACCCTAAATGAACCTGGATCCGTTAGGACTTGGGGAGATCTCTCTTGGTCTTGATGTGGCTCTGGTATCTCCAGCCTTTTGGAGATTCCTTTAGATTCCAAGTGTACGGATATCTCTCCCCCGCCTTCAGGGAAGAAGCCTCTGGATCTCATCTCTAGTTTCAGAGACATGAACTCACTTAGCGCTGAACTTACCACATACCTGTAGTAGTCCATTGACATCCCTCCGGGAACATCTGTCCCACCTACTAGCCTTAACCGGAATCTCAGTGGAGCTTTGTAACTAGCAGCTAACCATGTAAATGGTTGGAGAAGTAGGGTTAATGAGCTGGCGGTTCCCGTTGATAGGGTTAAACGATATTCAGTAACTTGAATAGGGTTTGAGGGGATAAAGAGTAGCTCTCTTGAACCTAGCTCATTACCTATGACCTCTGCACTGGTTAACTCCTTGAACGCATTGACTAAGGTAAGGTGAGAGCGCTTAAGGCCTGGCTTCCTTCTCCCTGATCTCAGATTGGTGATCTTAAAGGGCTTTGAAGTGATAGAGGATAGGAACAGGGCGATCCTGAGCATCTGTCCTCCGCCCTCTCCCCTAGAGCCATCTATGTGAACAACTTCCCTTAAACGCATAGCTTGGATTTATGAGAAACTCTGTACTAAAGGTGATTATCCTAAGATATTCCTTGAAAACTTCCTCTATCCTCTAATTTGGCTCTTCTCCGAGAACCCTTTAAAGGAGGGGAGGAAGGTTTTACTTAAAAGCCCTTTAAAGGGAATGAGCGCAAGTTAGCTGGGGGGAATTAGATATGCCGATAAAGGGATTTAACCTCTCCTTTCTCCCTAAACAGGTTGACTTCTTCTCGTATTTTAAGAAGCAGATAAAGCTGGTAGAGGAGGCCTCGGAGAAGCTGATAGAGTTCCTAGATGACCCCTCAGAGGAATTGATGAAGGAGATAGAGAGGTTGGAGAGCGAGGCGGACGAGGTCTGGGGAGAGCTGAGAGCAGAACTTAACCAGACATTTATCACTCCTCTTGAGAGGGAGGATATTCATGACCTGGGGATACTACTAGATGATATCATTGACTTCATAAAATCCACAGCTGAGAGGTTCTGGCTCTACCAACCTAAGGAGGTACTTCCCCAGTCCAAACAGATGGCTCAACAGCTTAAGAAAATGGTGGACATAGTAGTTAAGGTGATTGAGAAACTGGAGAAACTTGAGGACGTTAGCGAAGAGATCAAGGAGATTAACAGGATGGAATCAGAGGGGGACGCACTGAACAGGAGAGCTATCGCTAGTTTATTTAAGGGGAAACTAGACGTTATAGAGGTTATCAAGTGGAAGGAGCTGTTTGAGAAGATAGAGGAGGCTATGGATAGATGTCAACATACGGCTCTCTTGGTAGAGAATATCATCTTAAAACACGTTTAGGGTTCCTCTCCTCTAAAACCTCTCTGAGGGGGATCTCTGTAAAAGAGATCTCTCCGAAAAGCCAATCAGATAGGGGGATTCCCTTATGGAAGCTCTTATCCTTCTGATCCTCATCATTATCTTTGCTCTAGCTTTTGATTACATCAACGGTTTCCACGATAGCGCTAATGCAATAGCTACAGTAGTCTCCACAAGGGTTCTCACACCTAGACAAGCTGTTCTCTTCGCTGCTTTCTGGAACTTTATCGGTGCTCTGGTTACCACTGAGGTAGCCAAGACACTTGGTGGAAAACTGGTTCCACCTGATAAGGTTACTTTAGTGGTTGTCCTAAGCGCTCTAATCGGAGCTATCACCTGGAACTTGATAACCTGGTATTATGGTCTTCCATCAAGCTCAAGTCATGCTCTTACCGGTGGACTCTTAGGGGCAGTGATCACAGCTTACGGCTTAGGGCTAGTTAACTGGAAGGTCTTCCTGTACAAGATCGTTCTACCGTCAATCATCGCTCCATTTGTAGGTGTGATCTCTGCTTTCCTATTGATGACCTTGACCTACATCATCTTCTGGCGGACACCACCTGCTAAAGCTAATAAGCTATTTAGGTATCTTCAGCTTTTCTCCTCATCTCTGATGGCGTTCAGCCACGGATCTAACGACGCTCAGAAGACCATGGGTATAATAACTATGG
>JALUEN010000079.1 GCA_027052755.1 bacterium
CTTCTGTTAGCTGTACAAAACCTACTCTCAGGTGATTCAAACTTCAACGAAGAGCTTAAGAAAAATATCCAAGATCTATTAGATAACTGGGGTAACCTCAGTGTAAGGGAGAAAAATGAAGCCGCAATTAAAATTGCCCTTAATTTTCTTGATTCCTCGCTTATTCAGAAAGTGGAGTATAAGTGTGCTTATAAAGGTGCCGGTGGAGGAGCTTGCGCTTCTGACAGTGCAGATGGAGACATCTCCGTCTTTAAAATAGAACTTCAGATAGGAAAGAATGATAATAAGAATATATTCATTGTTGTTAAAGAAGCTTATTCAAGTGAGGATAGTGATGATAGTGACGAAGAGGAGAGCCTAGGAGAGAGTGTTAACTCCTTAGAAATCTACTTTGGAAGTGATTACAATACAAGCAATGATCAATTTGTCATAGAAAACGGTCAGCTCCTATACTCTTGGAAAGGTACAGACCTATCTTACTCTCAATTGGTAAATTCTATTAAGAAGGCTTTCGGATTCACTGATTATGATTTAGATGATGATAGCAGTGTTGATGATCGAATCTTTGTTACTAGGGGACTTTTAGCGCTTCTCTCTGATAAGGATATTATAGGTACTGTTAGTGATATATATTCTAAGAATGGTGGACAATTAAATAATTACTTGAACAACCGTGCTCTAACAGGGTTAAAGATTGGTTTGGATAACTTCTGGAGATACTGGCAATCTCTGGGAACCTTTGATCATCTCTGGGGAGATGAGGAGGACGATAACGCCTTTATCGGCTACTCAGAAGATCCTTACTATACCATAGTTAACGGCTTGTCTTCAGATTTAGCTTCTGATGTTGATAAAATTCTTCAAGGAGCTAAGATCGGTGGAATGGTCTTCGCTAAGGACATCTTGGTGAACACTGGTGCTCAAGCGATAACCTTCCAGGGAGCCATGGTAGCTACTGACAGCATCTTAGGTAACACCTCGTCTGTGGTTAACTTCATCTTTGATCCTGACAGTTTTAACACTGATTGGCTTGAGAGTAGTACTGTCAAGATGCAGACCCTCTGGGAAACCCAGCTTTACTACGGAGAGTACGCGGCTATGGTGGAGAATTCACAATAGATTAACTGTGTGGAGGTGAAATTATGTCTATTGAAAGGAGGGAAGAGAGTTCTCAAGTTTCGAGATCTAAACAAAAGCTCCGGAGGGGAATAATCCTCATCACAGCGATGTTCATCATAGTGGTAACGATTATCATCGCTGTAACGATATTCTCCCTAACTAGGCGTGGAAGCGCCTCTGTGGGACGATATTACCAACGCTCATCCCTACTACAATCACTTCACACTACTGCTAATGAGCTGTTCTTCCTGATATCAGCTGATATCCAAGCTCTTTCCCAGAACCCTAGCGAGGATGATGTAGAGATAAAACCTATCTGGGACCTGATCTCTGGTAGCTCTGGAGTTCTATCCTTTAAACGCTTGAAGATCTCTACGACAACTCTTAGTCTGTCGGGATTAGCTAGTGAACTTGGGGGATACGAGATATCCGAGCTGAACAGTATAGACCCTAAAACATCCCTCCCTAAAAACTCATCAACCTTAAGGATCATTAAGTTTCAGAGAACAGGGGAAAGTGTTAATGACGTTTTAGTTGCTGCAGAGCACACCTTCTACTTTGGAGATAAAAAGGCAAAAAAGATCTATGTCTTCGCTTACTTTCCTGGCGATAAGCAAGTGCAAGGCATATGTCTCGCTATCAGCAACCTATCAGGTAACTCCTTCCCTAGCCTGATGATAGAGGATAGATACCTATCATATGACGAGGTTGAGAAAGCTAACTGCAGTAGCGACCTACTGACGGGAACAGCTAGAGTCATATTACTAAGTAGCTATAATAATGCTAAAAGCAACTCCTCTGAGAAGATAGGGTTGAGAGTGATCCCACCTAAAGCCGTGAGGGTCTTTCTAGTAGGAGTTGACAGCAGAGGGAAATCAATGGTTCTAGATGTAGCAAAGGTTAACCAGGGATCCTTTATCCCGCTATCAGCCCTAGGAGGTAACCTGACACTTGTGCTAGCTGATGGCGGTTGGTATATAGATACGTCAGTTGAGACTTACAGACCCCAGATAGCTTCTAAGTATATAGCGATGAACACGACCTTAACTAAGTTCGGAGGTCCAGATAACAACGATGTGATAGGTAAGTTTCTAACCCCTCTCCAAGTAGATAAGGATCCTATCAATACCAGTCCTACTCTGGAGTCTATCTTAAGTGATCTAGGAGTTGGAGATGTCTTGACAGCTTTCTCTGGAGCTACCTCTGATCCTGATGGGGTAAAACGAGTTTACTTAAAGGATAAGAATGAGTTCTTTGAGCGATTAACTAAACAGGAGCAACAAGATGTTATTGATGCAATAAAGGCTACACCTGGCTATCTAAACGTTGATAAGCAGGTTGAGAACATGATGACACAAATAACCGATAGCTTGAAGAAAGCTGGACTTTACAATGGGGATTCCCACTCGGATGCTGGTATAAAAGCTGATATAACACTACCTAACGGGATATACTACTTCATAGATGACGAGAGGATACTGCTACTTCCTCCTTCCAAGAAAACTTTATCCAGTGGAGGTACTACTGAGACTTACTATCAGATCTCTAAGGGAATCGCTAAGGAACTAGCTAAGGTTTACGAGTTATATGATGACTATGAGAAGTTCTTGAAGAACTTACAGAGATACGAGTATGATCCTAATTGTACTTCACCTAATTTAAGTGATCTGGATGAGAAGGAGAAGATAAAAGCTTGTGAAGCACTTAATTACGTTATAGAGAAGATATATGCTCTTAATGGTGAAACCCTCTATGAAGGAGCTAGCTTAGGAAGAAATTTCGCTGTAGAGGTTACTAAGGATTCCATCCCTCCTGAGGACTATTACAAAAATGGTGTTAAGCTCTACCTCTTTAAGGATAAGGAGATATCTAAAGGAGATAGTAAGGTAACGTTTTCTGATTACTCAGTGATCATTGAAGGAAATGTTAAAATCGGGGATAGTGATACTCTTGATAAAAACGGAGACTACGATTACGGATATACTTACATATCATCAGCTCCCCGTACATCAACTCTCCCAGTTGTTAGGGATGTTTATATACCTGTTAGTCTTAAGATGGATCAAGGTAACTTGATTGTTGTTGGAGGATTAGGAGTCAACGGTAAACTGGTAGGAGAGGGAAGCGTAATTGTTAAAACTGTGGGAGATCCAGAGTTAGATAAGGATAAAGTCCTGCTTAATGATGTAGTGATCTCTGAGAACTGGGATAACATCTCTAATCCAGATGAGAACGATGTCCTAGCAAAAGTTAGAAACGGTGGTATTGTGGCTCAAGGAGATAAGTTCATAAGTGTTGACGAGAGGGATGTTACAATTTTTGCAGATGGAGTAATTGAGTTCTCTCAAGCTAACAAGATACCTGACTACATAAGCTTTGGCGGTGGAAAATCACTGGATGAGAAGCTAGCTACCGTCTTAATGCTACTAGCCCAGGAAGCTTTGGTCAATTCCTCTGCTTCAGGTAAACAAGCAGAGGAATTACAGAGCCTTTTAGATAAGTGGGGAAAGATTGATGAGGAGGATAGGATAAATAATTTATTAGCTATGAACTTCAATCCTAATGTAACTGTGGATAGCACACTAAAAGTCAAATCTAGCTGTCCAAGTGCTGGAATGGGTTATTGTTCAAGTGTAGAGATTGGAAAAGTTTATGAGGTTAGCCTAGGCACCATTAACTGGACTCAGGCTGGAAAACCTGTTAAGCTTTACGTAGTGGTGAGGAAGAAGAACCCACCTTCCTGGAATAAGAACCGAATTGAGATCAAGCTAGCATCATCTTCCAATGATGCTTGGGACATGAGTAAGGGAGTTCTCCTATACTCCTGGAAGGGCAATGGGTTAAACTATAGCACCATAAGGAATGGACTTGATAATATCATGAGTCAGAACGGCTCCACAGGGATAGAAAAGATAAAAGGACTCTTGATCTTGCTGAGCGACAAGAACATCAAGGAAACGATAAAGAAGGCTAGTGAAAACGATTTAGATTACAACGAGAGGTTTGAGAAAGCTCTTGATAAAGGCCTTAAGAACCTGTGGAAGTACTGGAAGGCAGTAGGTGGATTTGAGCATCTCTGGGCTCCTAATGGCAGCGACGCAATGGTAGTGAATGGTAGCTCTACTCCATTCTACTCAGCTGTCCCATCTGGCTCAAATCAGGAATTCCTTGAAGGAGCTAGTATAGGCGGTATGCTAGTTGGAGAGCATATAGTTATCAATACGGGCAAACAAGCTATAACTTTTGAGGGCTCTATGCTTGCTACTGATAGTATAGTAGGTAAAACCTCATCAGCTGTGAGCTTTATCTTTAACCCGGATAACATTAACACAGCGTGGTTTGAGAGTACCACAGTTAGATTAGGTTACCTCTGGGAGAACAGGATGCGCTATAGTGAGTTTGAACGCTTGGTGGTTAAAAAGCCCTCTAGCGAATCTAACGGAGGCTCAACAATAGGAATAGATGATCCACTTTGGAATAACCAGCCGGGCACCAATTCTGGTGGTAAAGGTGGAGCACAAGTTAATCCAGAAATTCAAGGTAGATAAGGGTAAGAAATACAGCTAAAGGGAGGGGAACTCCCCCTCCCTTTTTTATTTTCCTGTTCACTTCTCAGATATTTTTTAATCTTTTTCTAACAGAGTTTAAAAAGTTAACAAAAAGTTAACAAAAGTTATGGAAGATTTTGCAATTGAAAGTTCGGGTATGCCGAGCTTGTTACCTGACAGCAAAAATGTTGAAGAGCCGAGAGTAGGTTTTATTATTTGCAAA
>JALUEN010000080.1:0-789 GCA_027052755.1 bacterium
GAAGCTGAGGAGGAGCTGAAAGAGGCCATAAAGAACGGCGCGGATCGGGAAACAATAGAAGCTATAATTGACAAGCTGGCCGAAGCTTATGGCTTGATTATGCAGCTTTACTCAGCGCCTAAGCTGAGGAAAGCCTACTCTTAATGAGGGAAATCAGGATCTTATAAGCATACATCTGTGTGATTTCTGTTCTCTCGTTCTCCGAATCTTTCTCCTTAAGGTGAGATCTTTCTCTCTAAAGGAAGAGGTTAGCTTAGATTGAAATTTAGGAAGTAGTATCGCTTCTAATTAAGAGATTAATTACCCTTCATGAGGGAGGTGAAGGCAGGCTATGATACCGGGGATATTTCTCCAAAGTGAATCCACGATCACATTGCCACCTTTCGGCAAACCTGAGATAACAGCTATTGTCTCGGTTATGTCCCTAGCTTTTGTAGCCCTAATATTCGCTTGGTTCTTGTTTCAAAAGGTTATTAAGGAACCTGAGGGTACAGAGAAGATGAAGGAAGTAGCCGCAGCGATCCAGGAGGGAGCTAGTGCTTACCTCAACAGACAGCTCAAGACAATGCTCTTCTTCATCGTGATACTGGCTGTAGGTTTGTTCCTGCTCTTTTACCCGATATACACCGCTAACTTTGGTCCGCAGAAAGGACTTTGGTTATCAATTGGTGTACCGATCGCTTTCTTAATGGGAGTTTTCGCTTCCTACATAGCTGGAGCTGTTGGTATGCACCTAGCTGTCAGGGCTAACCAGAGGGTAGCTTACGCTGCTCTCTCTAGCTTTAGGAA
>JALUEN010000080.1:799-4830 GCA_027052755.1 bacterium
GGAGGAGTATCTGGACTCTTAACTATAGGACTTGGGTTGCTGGGAGCTACTATCATCTTCCTGATATACAAGGAAAACGCCATGCAAGTGCTGGTAGGCTTCGGTTTCGGAGGATCACTTGCTGCACTGTTCATGCGAATGGGCGGAGGTATCTATACTAAAGCAGCGGATGTTGGAGCTGACTTGGTTGGAAAGGTTGAGGAGGGAATTCCTGAAGATGACCCTAGGAACGCTGCGGTTATAGCTGATAACGTAGGAGATAACGTGGGAGACTGTGCTGGTATGGCAGCTGACGTTTTTGAAAGCTATGAGGTTACGTTAGTTGCTGCCATTATCCTAGGAGCTATAGCTCTATTAGATCCTAACTTCAAGAAGCTGTTCCCTTCTGAGGCTGCAGCTTCTGCTTTCGCTATGAAGCTGGTTATCCTACCACTTCTGATCAGGGCGGTTGGAGTGATAGCCTCTATATTCGGAATATACTCGGTTAATCCCAGGGAAGACGAGAAGGACCCGATGAAACCTATAAACTTTGGGTTCGGTGTCTCAGTGGTTATAGCCCTGATAGGTATAGCTCTGGTTACCTGGTGGTTCATCGGAGACGTAGTTCCCAGTTTGCCATGGTGGAAGTTCTTCTTAGGCTCTCTATTCGGAGTGCTCTTAGCCTACGCTACGCTTTATCTGACTGATTACTACACCCATGTTGACAGACCACCGGTTACCGAAACCGCTTACTCCTCTAAGACAGGAGTAGCTACTCTGATACTAACCGGTTTGGCTCATGGTTTCCAGAGTTCGGTATGGGCGCTGATGCTGATAGTTCTAGCTCTATCTGGCTCCCTGATCCTCTTCTCAGGTATCCCCTCACTTCAGATGTACGCTGTCGCGCTAACAGGACTAGGACTCCTAACTACCGTGGGTTACGTCTTAGCTATGGATACCTATGGACCAATTACTGATAACGCTAACGGTATATTTGAGATGTCTGGTGTATTGAAGGAGACTGGAAATGAGAAGGCTCAGTGGATCGTTGCTAAGCTTGATGCGGTCGGTAACACTACTAAAGCCCTCACAAAGGCTCTGGCGATTGCTACCGCAGTGATCGCTGCTACAGCGCTGTTTAGCTCATACATAGGTGAAGCTCAACTCTTTGAGACAGGTATAAGGATAAACATTCCAGTAGTCTTCATCGGACTACTGATCGGAGGTTCAGTTCCCTTCCTATTCTCCAGCTTCGCTATTAACGCTGTAGGACGAGCAGCGTTTCTCGTTGTTGAGGAGGTTAGGAGGCAGTTCAGGGAGATACCTGGGCTTAGGGAAGGAAAGGCTAAACCTGAGTATGGTAAGGTCGTTGATATCGCGACTACCGCTGCTCAGAAGGAGCTCCTCGGTCCTGGTATCCTGGGAGTTTTCTCACCTATAATAACTGGTTTCATATTCGGAGCTGAAGCCTTAGGAGCTTTCCTCGGTGGAGCTATCTTGACCGGTCAACTCCTAGCTGTCTTCATGGCTAACGCTGGAGCTATATGGGATAACGCTAAGAAGAAGATAGAGGAAGGTTTCTTAGGTGGAAAAGGTACCGATTATCATAAGGCTGGAGTAGTGGGAGATACAGTGGGAGATCCTCTCAAGGACACCGCTGGCCCAGCTATCAACCCACTCATTAAGGTTATCAACCTGATCTCAATTCTAGTGGCTCCTGTGGTGGTTATGTCTACACAGCATAAGCTCCCTATCTGGGTCAGGATAGTGATAGTGGTTATAGCTCTGGTTGCGCTTATCTGGGCTGTGTACTGGGCTAACAGGGGATCACTACTTGAGACTGAGGAAGCTAAGAAGGCTATAGAGGAATTTGAGAAGGCTAAGAGGAGAGAGGAGGAGCAGTACGAGTCCTCTAAATCTAATACTGAAGCTAGCTAAGTAATCTGTAGAGGGCTTTGCTTTAGGAGGGGGAGAAGTCCCTCCCCCTCCTCTTATTTTATCTAAAAGAGGATCTAGAAGCTATCGGGGAAAATATTTTTTAAGTACTTAAATTTTGGAAAAGGTGATAGCTATGCATCCTATCTTGATCAAAATTGGGAACTTCGTGATATACACCTATGGAGCTATGATGGCTCTCGCTTTCCTGGTATTCTCCTTCTACACTATGAAGTTCAGTAAATACTTTAAGGTGAGAAAGGAAACCGTATTTGATGGGATCCTCCTAGGTACTCTGATCGCTATCTTCTCGTCAAGGCTTGCCTGGGTGATAGTTAACTGGCAGTTGTTCTCTACCTCTCTAGGTGATTCCACTATCTTTGAGCTTATCTTCAGGATATTTAACGTCCGAGAAGGTGGGCTGACCATATTCGGCGCTATATTTACAGTCCCGCTCTTCATCTTTTGGCTATCTAGGAAGAGAGGGGAGAACCCCTTCAGACTCCTGGATCTATACGCTTTCGCTGCGCCATGGGCTATCTCCATAGGTAGGCTAGGTTGTTTCTTAAACGGGTGCTGTTATGGAAAACCATGGGATGGACCTTGGGCTGTGATCTTTCCCAACTTAACTCCTCCTGTTCCCAGACACCCTACTCAGCTATACGAACTGATAGCTATGCTGATAACTGGGATCCTCTTTCTCCTTATATTACTCCGGGCCCTAAAGGAGGGGAAAGAGATACCTCGCTTTTTCGGGTGGTTCCTGATAGCTTACTCATCTGTTAGGTTCATTGTGGAGTTTTTCAGGGAAGGGTCTCCTATTGCTCTCTTCGGTTTAACCGCTGGGCAAATAGCCTCCCTAGCGCTACTAGCCCTAGGGATTGCTTACCTGTTAGCTCCTCTAGAGTCAATTTTAAATGGTCGCTTGTTAACCCTTAACTCGGAGCTGAATAAAAATATATAATACAGAAGGGGGAAAGGGAAGATGGCTCACGCGTACACTCCTGGGCTTAAGGTATCTAGGCGAACAGTGGTTTTCAAGGAGAGGAAGCTCCCCATTGAGGGAGAGGTCCTAGTTAAAGAAGGTCAAAAGGTAGATATGGATGATGTAGTGGCTAGGGCGCTTCTCCCAGGAAATGTTGAGATGGTTAATGTGGCTAACCTACTGGGAGTTGAGCCTCAAGATGTGCCTAGATACATGCTGAAGAAGGAAGGCGATGAGGTGAAGCAGGGTGAGATAATAGCCCTCCACAAAACCTTTTTTGGCCTCTTCAAATCTGAGGTGAGATCACCTATAGATGGAACAATAGAGAGCATATCTGGTACCACTGGACAGGTAGTTATTAGACGACCCCCTGTTCCCGTTACAGTTGACGCTTATATATCAGGTTACGTTCACGAGGTTATCCCCAAGGAGGGTGTCGTGGTTAAGACCTATGGTACCTTTATCCAAGGGATCTTCGGGGTAGGTGGAGAGAGAAAAGGTATCCTGAGAGTGCTCGTTGACTCCCCAGATGAGAAGGCAACACCTGATATGATATCTGAGGATCTGAAGGATTCAGTTATAGTCGTCGGTAGCTACTGCTCCTATGATCTAATAAAGAGGGCTGAGGAGATTGGGGTGAAAGGTATCATCACTGGAGGTCTAGATGACTACGATCTCAGCAGGTACTTAGGTTATGAGATTGGAGTAGCTGTTACTGGTACCGAGGAGATCCCCCTCACAATCATACTAACTGAGGGTTTCGGCGAGATTAGGATGGCAGATAAGACATTTAAATTACTTAAGGAGTCCGATGGGAAAAAGGTATCCATTAACGGTGCTACACAGATAAGGGCTGGTGTTATCAGGCCTGAGATAATCGTTCCTTACCTTGAGGAGGTTCAGGATGGAGCTTCACTTGATGAACAGGAGATCTCCATGGCTCTTGAAGTTGGTGCTATTGTGAGGATAATACGAGAACCTAACTTTGGTAAGCTGGCAAGGGTGATAGAACTTCCAGAACAACCTCAAGTTATCCCTACATCATCAAAGGTTAGGGTAGCTGTTTTAGAGCTCTTAGATACAGGTGAAAGGGTAGTGTACCCAAGGGCTAATATTGAGCTATTTGAGGTAG
>JALUEN010000081.1 GCA_027052755.1 bacterium
GGTATAAGTATGCTAACTAATGTCCCAATCCCGCCTCCGATGAACCTTATCGTTACAGTTGAGATACCCTTTGAGCAAGTAGAGGATAAGTTCCAGGCTAAGGTCATAAAAAGTGAGCCACTCCCATTTGAGAAGAAGAAATACGAGACAGTTCTAGAATACCTTGAAGGTGGTATCTCTGATGAGCTAAGGAAGTCTATATTCCAGTTCGCTCTCCTTCACGCAGATATATCGGAGCCGGAGGAGGTATAATCCCAGAACTCTGGGAGGGTTTAAGATGTGGTTAATATTCATGTTAACCACTTGGGCTATAGTAATTGGGATGATGATATGGTCTATCGCTCTCCTGATATCTAAGGAGGGAACCTCTGAGGGTGAATGATCTTCAGAGACCAGCTCTATCCGTACTGATAACAACTTATAACCGCTCTGAGATATTAGGTAAGACGTTAAACGCGTGGCTGGATCAAACCTTTAAGGATTTTGAGTTGATCATTATTGATGATGGATCTGTTGATGGTACTTGGGAGGTTCTCAACGACTATAAATCCAGATATCACGCTCAGCTAGGTGGTAAGTTAGTTATCCACCGACAGGAAAACAAAGGAGCTTCTGCTGCTAGAAACCTGGGGATTAAGCTAGCTAGGGGAGATGTCATAGTTTTCATTGATGATGACGCTTACCCGGTGCCGATCTTTTTGGAGTCTCACTATAGGTGGCATCAGCGTTATCCTAACGCTATCGTCAGAGGACCTATCATCAACATCTCCTCTTGGGATGAGGTAACCCCTACCCCTCCTAAGGGAGTTCTCAATAGGTTAAAGTACTACTCTAAGAACTTCTTCTGCACTGCAAACGTATCAATTGCTAAGAGATATATACTAGAGGTAGGGGGATTTGATGAGAGCTTTAAGAGGTGGGAGGATACTGAGCTAGCATATAAGCTGAGAGCTTCATTCAAGTTTAAGTGGATTTTTGATTACGATGCTACTGTATATCACTATAAACCTCAGCTTGAAGAGCTGGACGAGAGCTTCTTCTACAGGGAAGGTATTTACTCAGCTAAGCTGTTCCTAAAGTACAGTGATAACGTTAGGGTTAAGCTAAGAACAGGATATTTTTTCCCAAACCTCTTATTATGGAGGTTGTTACTCTCTAAGAGCGGTGAGGCACTAGTTAAGAGATTTAAGAAACTCAGCTATCTGAGAGGCTATGTCCGGGGATTCATGGATACCTTAAATGAGTCTAAAAAAAGGAAAAGGTGGGATAAGATATGGAGCTGAAGCGAGAGCCTAACCTGAAAGTAACCCCTTTTTATGAGCTTCATAAGAGCCTAGGCGCGAAGATGGTTGAGTTCGCTGGTTACTCTATGCCAGTTCAGTACACATCTATCATTGAGGAGCACTTAGCGGTCAGGAGTTCAGCTGGTATATTTGATGTGAGCCACATGGCTAGGTTTGAGATATCCGGCGATGGGGCGGGAGACTTCCTGGAGTGGTTAGTAACTAACAGGGTAGCAAAGCTCAGGGAAGGGAGAGCTACTTACTCACCTATGTGTAACTACTCAGGTGGTATTTTAGATGACTTGGTGATCTACTCAATTACTAGGGGTAAGAGGTATTTAATTGTCGCTAATGCGGCTAATCACGAGAAGGATCTAGCTTGGATCACTGATAGGTTGGGCGAGTTTAACGCGAGGAATAACTTAAACCTTCAGATTAGGGATGTAACTAAGGAGATGGCTCAGATAGCTCTTCAGGGCCCTGACTCCCAGAAATATCTCTCAAATAGATTAGGAGTGGATCTGAGTGATCTCTACTTCTACCAGTTTAAGTGGGTAGGTAACCTGCTACTTTCCAGGACCGGCTATACAGGTGAGGATGGTTTTGAGGTATATGGGCCTCCAGAGGACCTGAAGAAGATATTTGAGGACTTGGTCAGTGATGGGGTTAAGCCAGCAGGCCTTGGAGCTAGGGATACGCTGAGATTGGAGGCTGGATACCCGCTTTATGGAAACGAGCTGGATGAGTCGGTAAATCCATTTGAGGCTGGGATAGGTTGGACAGTTAAGATGGATAAGGATTTTATCGGGAGGGAAGCGATAGCTGAGAAACGACCAGAGTGGAAAACTGTAGGGCTCACCTCAGAGGGAAGGGGGATCCCTAGAAAGGGTTACAGGGTTCTATCTCCTAGTAAGGAGGAAATAGGTGTGATCACGAGCGGTACCCTGTCTCCCTCTCTTAAGAGACCAATAGCTATCTCTAGGGTTAAAGCTAGCTACGACTCTGAGCAGGTTCTCGTAGATATCAGGGGACGTGAGATGAGCTTTAAGGTTGTAAATCTCCCATTTGTACCTCACAGGGTGAGGAGAAAACCTAGGAAAAAGGCTTAAATCACTTTTTGAGATTAAGGTGGTGCTTAACCTGTGAGGAGGTCTCCTGTTTTTAACCTTACCTTTATACAATTAATTATCTTGATCTGCTTTTTCTTAGCTTCTTCTACCTTATCTTTTCCCTTGGATCAGTTATCTGTGGAACAAGCCTACAAGATATCTGCTATCCTAAGCTATGAGGATAAGGCGAGTAACTTAACCTTGACTAGGAAGGTAACTATCCTCTTATCTAATAAGGGATTTAAGATAACTATCTCATCTAAGAACTCTGCTATCTTCCTAATATATGGTAAGGGGAGGTATACTATATGCGATCCCTCTGAGAAGAGGTGTTATAGGTTGGAAACGATAGAGAATAGCCAGCATCAAAACAGTGAGAGCTCTGATCTAGAGAGCCTTGAAATGATACCGAATTTTTTTGCCGAGAAACGCTTCAGGAGGTATATATCCCCTAAAGGTGAAGCAAAGTTAAGAACTTGGAGGGTGAAGCTATACCAGGTGAACTTGAGGGCCTTAAGGGATGATATTAAAACGGGAAAAATTAACACCTCTTTTAAGCCTGGAAGCCAGTTTGACTTATTAGAGGTGGCTTTCTCAGGAGATAAGAGCTTGCTAAAGATTGTGAAGGCGATTAATGGGATTCTAAATCGCAATCCAGACCTGAGAAGAGCGATACCACTTAGGATATACCCTCATGAATACTTGGAGAAGTTTGGGTATCCAGTTGGTTTGAGAGCTATTGGACAGAACTATCTATTCTCCCTAGAGCTACTTTGTGTATCGCCTATCAGTTATAATGAGAGTCTCTTCTCTGTACCTGATGGGTTCTCTCTGGAGGATATGGAGGAATAATGGATCAGAGCTCCTGAAGGTAAAGAAGCGAACAGAGAAGAAACTGAAAGTGATTATTTCCACAAGGAGGTGAACGATGTGAGGTTCTTCAGAGGGACATGGGAGAACCTGAGGTACCTTCTGGTAGCTCTGGCTTTGATCACCCTCTTGATCATGAGCGGATGTGGTGTCTCTAAGGAGGAGGTAACTCAGCTGAGAACAGAGATCTCTGCAGTGAAGAGCAAGCTAGAGCAGTTAGAGAAGAAGATAGAGAGCTCTAGCAGTGAAAAGGTTGAGGAACTAGAGAAGAAGTTATTAGCCCTAGAGGATAAGTTAGGGAAGCTGGAAGCGAAGATCTCATCTGAGAAATCAACGGAAAAAGTAAAAAAGGAGGAAGTTCCTTCAGAGGAGGAGACCATGGAGGAGCCGTCCATAGAGGAGGAGGTAGAGCTGGAAGATATCGGTACTCTACCTAAGAAGTACAGGGAAGCCATTGAGGATCTGATAGATAGGGGAGTAATAGATTTAAAAGGCTCTAAGTTTAGACCTAATGAGCCTCTTACTAATGGAGAGCTAGCTAAATGGATAGTTAGAGCTAAGGGATTAACCCTTAAGAGACCTGATAGCCCCAGCTTCAAGGATGTATCAAAGGATTCCCCACTTTATCCATATGTGGAGACCCTAAAGGCTTTAGGTATTATGGGAGGATACCCTGATGGGACTTTCAGACCTGATGATAAAGTAACTCGTGAGAAGTTAATAGTTATACTTCTCAAAGCAGCTGGTTTAGAGACAGAGGTTAATAAGCTAAGCGATAAGGACGTGGAGAAGATATTCAATACTGATGCCTCAAACGTCAACTGGGGTGAGCCTATATTCCAGGATGTGAAGGAGGTCTCACCTTGGGCCAGAAAGTACATAGCTTACGCTCTATCTAATAAGCACGATTACTACTGTGATATATTCAATATCAAGAAGGTCTTCTGGTCAAATATCTCTAAGAGACCAAAGCTAGAACCTAAGAAACCTGTAACTAGGGCAGAGGGAGCTTATGCCGTTAAGTTAATCTTAGAGCGTTAAACTACAGGAGAAAGTTTAAAGCCCCCTCCTCCTAGAGGAGGGGGCTTTTTTTAGTATCTCGTTAACTAGAAGTTCCAGGTTAGGGTTAGCACGGGACCTCTGAAGCTTAGGTTCCCATTTCTCCCATCGCTGTCCCTGTAGTTAAGCTCCTGATCTTTATAGCCGATGTTTAAGCCTAGCTTGTCGCTAAACTTCCAATTTAGGGTTATCTCTAGATCAGAGAAGCTAGCAGTTGTGCTGTTCCCACTGTAGGACATCCCTCTATAGGTTAAGTTAGCTATAACGTTTTGAGATAGCTTAAGGTTTCCAGTGATACCTAAGTATGGGACAGGGCCTTCTACTGTGTACTCAGAGCTCAGGTAAGTTTGACCAGCTGAGCTTCCTAATAAAGTGTTACCGTTGTAGAAGTCAACGTTAAAGGTTCCTGAGAACTGACCTGACACTTTGAAGTTCAGGTATCTGACACCGATCATGAGACCTAAGTCTCCAGTCCTACCTGAAGATATCCTGTAAATAGCGTTACCATCAAGGCTCCAGTGTTTGAGAGATGAGTTAACGTTAAAGGCACCTGTTACCACGATGTGAGTATAGCCACCTGTGGTATAAGGGAAGGTAACAGAGGTGGTTATGTTCCTGTAGCCGTTATAGCTTAGATAGAAGTACTCAAGAGCTAAGTCCCAGCGCTTATTTAACTGATACCTTAGCTTCAGGTATGGACTCGTTGTGTCGCTTATGTTCAGATCGTTGCTCAGATCTAGGGAGTAGTTTCCGTAGGTAAATCCAGAGCCTCTTATACTTGGGTGCCATATGCCTAGATCCGCGCTCCACTTGGACGCCTGAGCGTGAAGGCTTAGGGATATCATTAATAGGGCGATGAGGACGAGGGAGAAGATTAGTTTAGGGAATTTCATTTAGCGCCACCTCCTTATTTATCTGAAATTTTCCCATCTGGATATAGAGGACTTCTATCACTTTTAGCTCCTCCCTTTTTCAGAGAAGGTTTAGGGCTCCTGAACTCTTAAGTTGTCTAAAGTTAAAATTAGAGGTTAAGGGGATCTTTAGGAGAAAATAGTTAGTTAATATTTACTCCTTAAGTGAGTTACAAACGATCTTACGAGGAGGAGGTTAGTGATGGTAGGGGGGATCAAGGCTGTATTTCACGAGCTGTTAAAGGTTATGGTGAGGCAAGGAGCTTCAGACCTCTACCTTAAACCAGGTAATAAACCTTACCTGAGGATTGAGGGTGAGCTCTATCCTGTTAAGTTAGAGCCTCTATCACCGGAAGCCTTGGAGAATCTCTTCCTTGAGGTAACGAGTGATCACCAGAAGGAGAAGTTTGCTGAAGTGCCAGAGCTGAACATGATCTATAGCATTCCTGAGGTGAAGGATAGGTTTAGGGTAAATATAGCTAAATCTAAGGGATATTTTACCTTTGTTATAAGGAGAATACAAGCTTACATCCCTAGCTTTGAGGAGTTGAATCTACCACCTATCCTTAAGAAGCTCTCAATGTTAAAGAGGGGATTGATAATAGTTTCAGGTCCAACCGGTGCTGGTAAATCAACCACTTTAGCTGCGATGATTGAGTACATGAACCTTAACAGATCAATACATATAGTTACAATTGAGGATCCTATAGAGTACGTCTTTGAGGATAAGAATAGCATAATAACTCAGAGGGAGGTAGGCATTGATACGAACAGCTTTATTGATGCGCTTAGGAACGTAGTTAGGCAGACCCCTGATGTGATAATGGTGGGTGAGATAAGGGATAAGGAGACAGCGATGAGCGTACTGCAACTAGCTGAGACAGGTCATCTGATCTTAACAACACTGCACTCGCCTAACGTGAGCCAAGCTATCAATAGGATCCTTCAGTTCTTCCCTCAGGAGGTTCACAGGGAAATCTTAAACTACATCGCTATGAACCTGTCTGCTATAATCACTCAGAGGCTCCTGCCTAGATCTGATGGATTGGGAAGGGTTCCAGCTTGTGAGGTTATGCTGAATAACGCTAGGATGCAGGAGCTAATTATGGACGGTAACCTTAAGAAGATCAGAGAGGAGTTAGATATGTTTGATAGCGAGGGGATGTCCTCTATGGATACATCTATAATAGATCTTTTCACGAAGAAGCTGATCACCTTAGATACCGCGTTAGCTTACGCTGACTCACCACATAACCTTAGGTTGAAGATGAGAAGGATGGGGCTAATTTAAGGCTAATTTAAGCGCTCTCAAGCTGGTGGTTGACTAACTCTAAAACTATTATCGGTAGCTGTTTGCTTAGCTCTTCTCCTATCGCTTTTGCCTTCAGGTCATACATTCCCCTCTCTATATCAAACGGATTCCAGATTATAGCTTCTAGCTTAGGTACTTGCTTAAACCTGAAGCCAATCCTCCTAACCCATATAACTAATTCACTAGGCTCTAGCACCAGCTTGCTAGGGTTCTCTAGGAGAACCTCTTTTACGCCTCTTCTCCACAGAGACTCTAAGGTATCGCTTGTTACGCCTCCAGGGATAGCAGTAACCTCCTGGAAGTTATGACTAATTTTACTATTAGACAGGATCTGGTGATATGCCTTAGCTATCTCTGATAACAGCTGGTAGTCCCTATCCTCTCCTCTTAAGGGAACGATGATAGGGCTTATCACGATGAAAACCCTTGTTGCCACTTCAAAACCTATCCTCCTATCCACCGCACCATCTATGATAACCTCACTGTAACTGAAGCTCTTTAGCTTATCTATCACCCTCTTAAGATCCACGAGCTTATTAGGTCCCACTAGCTGGACCTTTTCCCTCCGTTTTAACCTGAAGAGCTTCAGCGTACCGAAGAAAGGGGAGTTCACCTTTAGGTCAAGTAATTCCTCTCCATGAGCTGGAGCGAACTTAGAGAAGGTAACTATTGATGTGTTGGGAGGTAGCTCAATAGAGGGCTTTGAATGCCCGAAGAGGTGATCAAAGCTCTCTCCATCCCAACCTATGCTCATGAAGGCTTTCCTTGATGGATCACCAGCTCTTCTAGTGTACCAGTTTAAAGTTGTCGTTTTTCCCGCGTTCTTAGCTAGACCGTAAAAGAAGATTACCTCCAAGTTCTCTCCCTCCTCTCACTTTGTTTAGAAGAAGCGGAGAACTTCTTGAACAGGATCTTTATAGGAGCATATGGGATGTTAAGGGTTCTCCTAAGGGATCTCTGGATATATAGCTTCAAACTCTTAGGGATCTTCTCTGGTAGGTCATTGAAGTACAGGAGAAAGGTTGGTGGTAGGGTATCTATCTGCTTAGCATCAAGGAGTCTCATCTTTTTCCCAGAGCTTCCGCGTGGCAGTGGGACTGAGATGAGGAGGTTATGTATCAGCTCTTTCAGTGAAACGATTTGGGAATGTGAGGACTCATAAAAGTTGTAGTTAAGCTGGGCTTCTACCTCAGATATAAGCTGAAGTAGCTCGCTTATCCCGAACCTCAGTTTAGCAGATGTGAAGGTTATCGGTGCCCACTCAACAAAAGATAGAGCTTCCCTAATGGATAGGGTTAGCTCGTACCTCCGTTGAGCGTTGTTAAGCTCTTTGAAGCTCTCTGTCTTTAGTGCTAGATCTAGTTTGTTGCCCACGATTATCAAGCCTTTGTTGTACTCGTCTACTAAACCGCTTAACCTCTTGTCCTGTCTAGTTACACCCTCTTGAAGGTCTATAACGAGTATGAGGAGATCAGCGAATTTTATGGTCCCCAATGATCTCTTAGCTGAGAACTTCTCTAGGTCTTCCTCTATCCTAGCTCTTCGCCTTAATCCAGGGGTATCTATGAGTAAGTATTCCTTTCCCCTATAGCTGAAAGCTATATCTATTGCATCTCTCGTAGTGCCTGGTATCTCGGAGACGAGGTTTACCTCTGAACCTAAGATAGCGTTGATCAGCGAGGATTTGCCCACGTTAGGCCTACCTATGAAACCTATCCTCAACCTTGGGGAGGATCTCTTCTCTGATCTAAGTTTTGCATTGCCTGCGTTGACCAGATCTAAGATAGAGAATAGTATCTCATCTATGTTCATCTTCTGGGTAGCTGATGTCCTTATAACCTCTTGGAAGCCGAAGTAATTGAGATCCTCAAACTCCTCATCTTTAACCCTGTGAGTTTCAGATTTGTTGAGTAGAAGTATGACAGGTTTACCGGTTTTATGAAGCTCCTCAGCTAGTTTCTCGTCTACACTGGTTGGACCTTCTCTCGCGTCAACTGTGAAGAGAATGATATCTGCTTCATCTATAGCTCTCTTGGTCTGGGTAAGTAGTTTCTCCAGGAAGTCATCCGAGGCCTCATCTATGTAGCCTGCTGTATCCATGAACAGTATATCTATACCTCTGAAGTGGCGCCAGGCATAGACTATATCCCTGGTAACGCCCTCAGTTTCATCTACAACTGATTTATCCCTTCCCACAAGCCTGTTAAAGATAGAAGATTTACCTACGTTGGGCCTCCCTACTATAGCCACCTTTAAGCTACCTAAGGATTCCTCCCTAGTACCTTTTGCAGTTATCTCTTTCATGGCTTATCACCTTTGCTTAATATCTTCATAGAAGTTATTTCACCTATCTCCCTGATCCTCCCTTGATTTCTGACCCTTCTCTTAAGTTTTAGGTTAAGTTTTGAAGCCTTGAAGGTTTCTCAGTGGGACTATAGAATAGACAATAGAGAGAGGATTAGAGCTTTATTAGTTTGGGGGTTGTTAGTAAGTGATAAAAAGTAGTTTAAAGCTCTTCCTCAGTGGAATTCTAATAGTAATGATAGCTTTTCTTTTCAGCCTATCTCTCGCTTTTCCCTTAGAACTCTCTTCTGCTTCGCTATCAATTCCCCGTTTAGATCTCACCCCTGTGGGAGATCAACTGTCCATCAGTGAGGGGACATCGTTTTCTAACATAATATTCTATAACTCTCTTAACCAATATATCTCACAATCCGTACTGTCTTATACTTACATGAATCACGCGCTTAGGTTAAGTGAGAGATCACCTTTAACCCTCTGGGACATTAACCTGAGCGTTTACAGAAATACCTCTCAGAACTTATCAATATTAAATCTGAAATCAGCTCAACCTGCTATGAGGAACGAATTTAAAGGGGAACCATATCTAGGGACCTCCCTGTTTCTCAGAAAAGCTATAAGTCGCCTGCGAGTGGTCTATTACATTGAGGATCTAAGCTCAAATCTAAGCGCAAGTTATCCCTCTAACTCTATCTCAGCGAATTACGTTGGAGGAGTTACCTTGAGCTACTTTCTCAGCAATAAATTCGCTATATCATCATCGCATCAGTTCCTCAGGCTAGCAGGCGATAAACTGAACTTTGACAGGTTAAGCAATCTATCTGCTACTTATTTCTTCAACTCCTCTCTCTCCTTATCTCTTGACCTAGTCTCAGAGGAGCCCTTTAAGTTCAGCGATTCTGAGAACCTCTCCACCTCTTTCAAGGTCGTAATCAGGTTCTGATCTCTCCTCACATCCCTAGGTTAAACCACTTCCTGAGAGGAGGTAGGATTATGGCGCTCTGTAGGATATGTAAGGAGAAGAAGATTATCACTAAGGCAGATGTTTACCTGAAACACTACAGGCTTCCTCTATGTAAGAAACACTTTAAGGAGTGGTTTCTCAAGAGATTAAAAGGAACTATTGAGAAGTTTGACATGTTCAAGGAGAGCGTTGCAGTAGGTGTCTCCGGGGGAATGGATTCCATGACCTTATGGCAGGCTCTCACGGAGCTAGGGTACAAGGTCTATGGAATACATATCAATCTAGGAATCCCAGGAGCCTCTGAGAAAGCTTACGAAAAGGTAAGTAAGTTCGCGGAGGAGAAGGGGTTAGATCTCCACGTCGTTAACTTGAAAGACGAGGTAGGTGCTACACTTCCTGAGATAGTGAAACTTAGGAAGCGACCTGCTTGCGCTGTCTGTGGGCAGATTAAACGCGCTCTACTAAATAAGTACGCTAAGAGATTCAACGTGGAGGCGGTAGCAACAGGTCATCACCTGGATGATGAGGCTGCCACGCTTCTAGCTAATATACTGACCTGGAACTTACCGCTTCTTAAGAGAAAACACCCGGTTTTACCCAGCAGAGATGGCTTCGTGAAAAAGGTGAAACCGCTAGTTAGGTTCACGAAAGCTGATATAAAAGCCTGGGTTGACCTAGAGGGGATAGACTACGTTAAAGGTGAGTGTCCGTTGTCAACAGGAGCTTCGCTGAAAAAGTGGACAGCGCTTCTAGAGGAGATAGAGAAAGCTTTTCCTCAGACTAAGTTTAAGTTCCTGTTTCAGTACTGGGAGATCATCCAACCTATATTCAGGGAACACCTAGAGATCCCAGAGGACGAGTTTAAGATAGTTCCTTGCAAGTACTGTGGAGAACCAGCTGTAATATACAACGAGGATGAAGAACCTATCTGCACGATCTGTAAGTTGAGAGAGCTTGTTAACCAGAGCTTAGAGGTCTCCTCTAATTAGCCTCCTAATTGCTGAGACTCTTATCTTAAATCACTTGATTTGGGACGATAAAAGAAAAGGGGAGCGGGTAAACCTGCCCACTCCCCTTTTTTCTACTCCTTATAATTCCCTTAAGGAACTTCCCACTAGGCGTAGGCTATCTGAGCGGCGTTGTAGAAGTTAGCGTAACCAGCAGAACTTATCTGGGCGAAAGAAGCGTAGGACTGCTGCAGGTAAGCCATGTTAGCTTGCAAGTAGCTCTGGAGTAGTTTCTGCTGCTGCTGCATGTACATGAAGGTGCTTATTCCACCTAATAAGCTCTGACCTAACTGAGCGCCGAAGAAGGCTCCTATTGGACCACCTAACATGAACCCAAGGATTCCTCCACCTACGGTACCTAGTATTGAGGCTAGAATTGGGTTACCGAGTATAGCCTTGGCTATACCACCGATGAACTTTAAGGGCTTAACTATAGTGAAGTCAAAGACCGCCTTGATCCCCTTAAAGACAGCCTTACCAACACCAGCTATGGCTTTACCAACACCCTTAAAAACCTTACCTATCGCTTTTCCTATTTTTCCAAATAGACCCATTTAATACACCCCCTTAATTATTAATTCTCCCCGACCTAATATATTATTACGTAAAAAGGAGATGTTGTCAATAGCTCCACAAGTTATTTTTTACATTTTTTTAATAACGGTAACCTAAATTTAATCCACTCTCTAAACGGTGTAATCATCAAGTAACCTCCATCCTGTATTGTTTTCTGAATTTCCTCAAAGGGGATTCCAATCACCTTGCTGAGCTTTCTCCTCAGAGATGTCTTAGCTTTCATCACCTTAGGAAGACAAGAGGTACATAGATATTTATTCCTTTTCCCTTGAAAGAGAATTAGCTCTTCTCTTATCGTTTTTCTCTTACAGATAGCGCAGACCCTTATGGGATGCCTCTTTAACCTTTTCCTGAGCTTAGAGAGGAGGTAGAGGATTTGCTTTTCCTCTTCACTTAGATTATCTAGCCAGCTAGAAAGCGAACTTAAGAACTTCTCCAGGTCCCTTGGAATAACCTCTTCTAGAAGGCTTTTGAGGGTTTCGTCTTTGGGAGGCTTGCCTCTTCTTATGTACTTGCTCACTTCCTCAGCTAGATTCATCAATGTGTGAGAGTATGTTTTTTGAGAGATCGGGGAGATCCTTCTCTCAGGAAATAAACTGCATGGAGCTACCCATAAGTTCCAGGCTATAGCTAGGACGATGTTAAGGGAGTGTTTAGGGGATAAAAACGGAATAGAAGGGGCCTCGCTTGATAGTGGTAGTTTCTCAAGAGGTAGAGGGATATTATCTAATATGTCTATAGGAGGAGCTAGGAGGGTTTTGGATCTCAGACCTAAGAGCATTATATGGTTGTTTAGAACTTCTAGGAGATAGTCTATGGAAACTCTAAACCTCTCCTGAGAGGAGATGATCAGATGTACTCCTAGTTTGGCAAACCTGAGGAAGGAGATCCTTCTACATAACCTGGAAGTTATACCTAGTTCTCTAAGCTTCTCATAGATGGTTCTCAACTTTCGCTTCTTGTTCTCAACTCTCATGATAACTTTACGCGATAGGTCCTCACTCAATTCACCTTGTACATTAGAGGGTTAACCCATAAATGGTTGAAATTCCTTCTAGGAATTTTCTCTTACCTACATCCAATCTTCAAGGAGGGGATCTAATATGCCTAAGGATATGCTGGAGATCAGGTGGCATGGTAGGGGAGGTCAGGGTGTTAAGACTGCGTCTTATCTCCTCGGTGAAGCGTTTATGGAGCTTGGGAAATATATTCAGGCTTTTCCTGAGTACGGGCCTGAGAGATCTGGAGCTCCTGTAACCGCTTACACTAGGGTTAGTGATAAGCCTATTCACATTCACAGCCCTATCGTATCTCCTGACCTGGTTATCGTGGTTGATGCCTCACTAATACCTTTTGTAAACGTTCTTAAGGGGATGAAGGAAGAAGGTACTATAATCATCAACACGAAGAAGGCTCCTCAGGAGGTCCTAGAGGATCTCAAACCTTACATAACCTCTCCTATTAAACTGAAGGTAGCCACAGTTGACGCTACTGGTATTGCCCTAGAGACTATAAAGAGGCCAATTCCTAACGTTCCTCTCTTAGGCGCCTTCTCTAAAGTTACTGAATTGGTCTCCTTAGATAGGATGAAGGAACAGCTTAGACACAGCTTCTCTAAGAAGTTCTCCCAGGATGTAGTGGAGGCTAACGTTAGGGCATTAGAGCTAGGTTACGAGAGAACAGAGGTGGCCACATTTCAGCTTGAACCCCAACCTCAGAGAGCATAGCTTAGGTGAACCTCTCATTTAGGCTAAGCGAGTGAGCGGGTGATGAGCGGTAAGTTTAGGGTAGATGTTCTAACCATCTTCCCTCAAGCGATTAACTGTTTAGCCTCCTTTGGTGCCATTAAGAGAGCTTTGAGGAGGAATCTCATAGAACTTAACGTCGTTAACTTTAGGGACTACTGTCTTAATAAGCACAAGCAGGTTGACGATACTGTATACGGCACAGGTGATGGGATGTTAATAAAAGTTGAGCCAATTGTTAGGGCTTTAGAAAATCTAGGTGTCGCTTCCCCCTCTAAGGATAGGAGCTATTGGAGGGTGCTGATGGGACCTAAGGGGACGGTGCTTAGTAACTCAGTAGCCAGGGATCTAGCGAAGTTTAGGAGACTCGTCGTGATATGTGGGCACTATGAGGGGATTGATGACAGGATAAGGAGCTATATTGATGAGGAGATATCCCTTGGAGATTTCATCTTAAGTAGCGGAGAGTTGGCTGCTATGGTCTTGATTGACGCTGTGGTGCGCTTCCTACCAAGCGTTATAGCTGGTGAGTCGCTTCGTGATGAGTCATTTCAGGATGGGTTATTAGAGGGTCCTCAGTGGACTAGACCTTATGAGTTCAGGGGGCAGAGGGTACCTGACATTTTGAGGAGCGGAGACCACTTAAAGGTAAAGGAGTTTAATTTAAAGGGGAAGTTAGCTTTCACTCTCTGGAAACGACCAGATCTCTTTAAAGGGATAGATCTATTAAAATTGAAGGAAAATACAGGTTTTAGCTTGAAGAAACTAGAAGAGATAATATATGAAGCTATATGGGAGGGTCTGCCATGCAGAACTTAAAGGAGAAGAGGAAGAGGAGATTAGATATTCAGAACATCATAAGAAAAGTTGAAGAGAGGAATATCAAGAGTGTTGTGGGTGATGTCAAACCTGAGGATAGGCTCCCTAAGGAGATCAAGGTCGGTGATCAGGTAAGGGTCTACTATACGATAGAGACTGAAGGTGGTAAGAGAAAAACACAGATCTTTGAGGGAACGCTGATAGAGATATACGGGGGAGGTATCAGGAAAGCTTTCACAGTTAGGAGAATCGTTCAAGGTGTAGGAGTGGAGCGAACTTTCAGGCTCTATAGCCCCAACCTAGTTAGAGTAGAGCTTATCAAACACCCATTCAAGAAACCTAGAAGAGCTAAGCTGTATTACATGAGAGGAGATGACTAAAGTTCGTTCTAGGGGTAGGTTTTAAAGGAGGAGGCAAGCGCCTCCTCCTTTAAAATTTTTCCTGAAAACTTTCAGGAAACTACTTAAGGGGTGGTAGATATGAAGGCGAGAGTGCTTAGAAGTGAGCTGAAGGAAGCTATGCAACTAGCTACTAAGATAGCTGCTACTAAGAGCCCTATGGCGGTCTTAGAGGGTGTGAAGATAGAGGTCAAAGGTGATGAAATTCACCTGTACGTTACAGATATGGAGAACTCTGCTCACGTTACGCTACCTGCTGAGGTGGAGGAGGAGGGAGCTTCCCTAGTATCTACAAAACTGCTGATGAACTTAGTTAGTAAACTGGACTCGCCTGAGGTGATCCTTGAGGGAGACGAGAGGAAACTCATCATCTCAACGGAAACCTTTAACGCTGAGCTAGCTACCTACCCCATAGAGGAGTTTCCAGATGTTATCTTTGAGGAGCCTCAGATGAGTTTTACCTTACCCGCTGAGGAACTTAGGGATCTCATAGATAAGGTAGCTTTTGCTTCTAGCTATCCTGATGATACCAACCCAGTCTTCGCTGGTGTCCTAGTAGAGCTTGAGGGAAGTAGTTTAGCTTTCGTGGCGACAGACGGTAGCCAGCTGGCTAGGAGAGAGGTACAGGTAGAATTTCAAGGTGAGTACACGGGAATCGTCCCTACAAAATCCCTCCTAGCTATCTCTAAGATGCTTAAAGGTCTAGATGACGTTAAACTTGAGTTAGGGAAGACTACTTTTGGCATAAACTTTAAAGGAGTTCACATATCCTCTAGGCTCATAGAAGGGGAGTTTCCGGCGTATAAGGAGGTTATACCGCAGGAGCATAATACTCTAGTCAAGATAGCTACTAAGCCACTTGTGGGAGCAATTAAACGTATTATCCTTCTCAGCAAGGTCAAGGGCTTAGAGGGTATTATCAAGCTGAAGATAGAGGAAGATCACTTAACCGTTGAGTCAATGGAGAGCGAACTTGGAAAAGCCTCTGAGAGGATTAGGACTTTAGAGTTTGAAGGGGATCCCCAAGATATCGCTTTTAACGGAAAGATCCTCTTAACAGCTCTCTCAAAATCTGACTTTGATATCGTAACCCTTAAGTTCATTGACGACGTCAGCCCCATGACCTTGATAACTGACGAGGATAAAGGGTATCTCTACCTGTTGATGCCTATGAGGGTTGCTGTTGAGGTGTGATCCTATGGCTGAGGAGGGATATAATGGGAAAGGTGTTAGTTAAGATAGTAGAGCTTAAAGGGGATAAAGCGGTTGTTAGGCTTTTAGAGGGGTGTGAGAAGTGTCCTCACAAGTGCTCTATGGCTACCAGCGCATCTAAGCAGTTTGAGGTTGAGAACAAGGGTTATAAGGTTGGGGAGATAGTCCTAATAGATGATCCTTTCACAGAAGGGGATTTGATAAAAGGGTACCTGCTTCTGTTCGGTGTACCTATGCTCGGTGTTATATTAGGAGCTGGGGCTACCAGTTACTTCTTCAAGGAGCCTGTTTCTGGAGCTATACTTGGCTTAGCCCTTGGTGGGTTGACGTTAAGGCTGATAGATAGGGCTTTTAAGAAGAGTTAGAG
>JALUEN010000082.1 GCA_027052755.1 bacterium
TCCCTAGGGGGAGAATATCGGAGATCTTTGGACAGGAGTCTTCTGGAAAGACAACGCTTGCGTTAGTTGCCATAGCTAACGCTCAGAGAACTGGAGGAGTAGCTGCTTTCATAGACGCGGAGCACGCCTTAGACCCTAACTACGCGAGAGCCCTCGGAGTTGACGTGGATAACCTGTACATAAGCCAGCCTGATAGCGGAGAACAAGCTCTGAGCATAGTGGATATCCTCGCTAGGAGTAACGCGGTGGATATCATAGTGATAGATTCCGTTGCCGCTCTAGTCCCTCAAGCTGAGCTATCTGGTGAGATAGGGGATCAACATATCGGTCTGCAGGCGAGACTCATGTCTCAAACCCTCAGAAGGTTAGCTTCGGTTGTCAGCAAGTCTAAGACCTGTGTTATATTCATCAACCAGCTGAGGGAGAAGGTAGGGGTGTTCTTCGGGAACCCGGAGACCACACCAGGAGGTAGAGCTTTAAAGTTCTACTCAAGCGTGAGGGTAGAGCTGAGGAAGATAGAGACGATAAAAAGGGATAAGGAACTGGTTGGCGCGAGGATAAAAGCTAAGGTAGTTAAGAATAAACTAGCACCTCCTTTCAGGGAAGCCGTCTTTGACATCATCTTTGGTCAGGGTATAGATAGATATGGAGAACTTATTGATCTAGGAGCTAGCTTAGGTATCATCAAGAAGAGCGGTAGCTGGTACTCTTACAGCTCACCTAGATACGGAGAGGTTAAGCTCGGACAGGGTAAGGAAAACTCCGTCTCCTACCTTAGGGAACATCCTGAGATCGCTGACGAAATAGAGTATAGGATAAGGAAGCATTACGGATTGGTCATACCTCCTAGATTGGGATCTCTAGATGAGGGTAAAGACCTAGCTCAGGAGGATAGGGAGATGGTTGAGAGTTGACTGCTCCCTTAGAGTACACCTATAAACGTTATACCTTCAGAGGTGAGCTTGAGGCAGAGGGAGTTGGGCTTCATACCGGATCTAAGTCCAGGATATTAATAAAACCATCAAGTGATGGATTGCAGTTTAAGGTAAGGGGTAAGAGGTTTAGGGTCTCTCCAAAATTAGTGAGTGAGACTAAATTAGGGGTTTCCCTTAGCTATGATGGAGTTAAGGTTTTGTCTGTAGAACACCTGTTGAGCGCTTTTGCCATATTAGGTATTACTGACTGCCTCGTGGAGTTCTCGGAGGGATATGAGGTTCCGTCCTTAGATGGAAGCTCTAGCGCATGGGTGGAGCTTCTCAGGAAACTGGGGAGGCGATATTTAGGCACGAAGGTACTCAGGTACCTCAGCAGTGAAGCTCAGGTTGGACCTGTCCCAATAGGTCTCTCCTGGGTTAGGGGTGATCTCTGGAGGTCGTATAGGCTTGTCGCTTTTAGAGAATCCTGGCTACCTGGTTCCTTAATAGTTTACGATATATACTGGAAGGGGATTTATCAGCGAGCTACCCTCTTCCTGCCAGCTGATAGAGGAGTCTCTTATAAAGATAACTATCTCTTCTCTCAAGCTACTACCTTTGGGCACTTAAGTGATCTACCGGAGATCTTTAGGAGCTCTTTAGCAAAGGGCGCTAAATTAGATAACGCTTTACTTGTTACTAACTACGGATTCTCTAGACCATTGAAGTTTAAAAATGAGTTAGCTCTTCACAAGATTACTGACTTGATAGGCGATCTGTATCTCCTAGGTTTTCTCCCATATGGAGTTATCTATGCCTTAAACGCTGGGCATGAGCTTCACGTTAGATTAGCTACGGAGCTTAGCGGAGTAATAGAAGTAATTGGTGAGTAGAAAGGGGGTAAAAAAATGGAGATATTGGTGTTTCTCGGCCCTCCTGGAGCGGGAAAAGGTACTCAGGCTAAGAGGTTAGCTGAGATAGGGGGATACACTCACCTATCAACTGGAGACCTCCTCAGAGAGGAGGTTAAGCGAGGTACTGATTTAGGGCGACAAGCTAAGAGTTACATGGATAAAGGAGAGCTAGTTCCGGACGATTTGGTTATCAAGATACTGATCTCTAATATGTCAAGTGATGGCAAGTATATCCTGGATGGCTTTCCTAGGACTATCTCTCAAGCTGAGCGAATGGAGGAGCTTGGCTTGAGACCAGAGAGGGTTCTCCTATTTAACGTACCTGAGGAGGTTGCTGTTGAGAGGATAAGTTATCGTAGGGTCTGTCCGAAGTGTGGAGCAGTTTATCACCTGAAGTACATGAAACCTAAGGAAGATGAGCTATGTGATAGGTGTAAGGTGAAGCTGATCCAGCGGGATGACGACAGGGAGGAGGTTGTCCGAAATAGGTACAGGGTTTACCTTGAGAAAACCGCTCCCCTGATCAAGTATTACTCTGACAAGGGAATATTAGTAGAGATAGATGCTACTAAGGGACCTGACGAGATATTATCTGAGCTACTGAAAATATTAGGGATAAGTGATGAGAGGTAAGGGGCTATGGTTAGGTTTAAGAGGAAGCTCAGGTATAACTTGAGATCTCCTGAGGAGATAGAGCTCATGAGGTATTCTGGAGCTATAAACGCTTTCGTGCTAAAGAAGTTGGAGGAAGCTCTAACTCCTGGCGTGAGAGCATCTACGCTAGATCAATACGCTGAAGCACTCATAAGGGAACTTGGGGGGAAACCGGCTTTTAAAGGGTACGCGCCTGATGGTCATACCCCTTATCCCTACACGATCACCTTATCAATTGATGAGGAGATCGTTCATGGACTGCCTACTAAGGATAAGATCATCAGGGAGGGACAGTTGGTCAGCATAGATTGCGGAACAGTTTATAAAGGTTGGTACTCTGACAGCGCTATAAGCGTCTTGGTTGGTAAAGGCTCCTCCCTTAAACGGAAGTTGATAAGGGTAACTAGACAAGCTTTAAAACTAGCTATGAGAATTATAAGAGATGGGGTTAGGTTCTCTGAATACGCTACTAAGATTCAGGAGTTCGTGGAGAGTAACGGTTTCAGTGTGGTTAGGGGATTAACTGGGCACGGTGTTGGCAGGAACTTACATGAACCACCTGAGATACCTAACTACCTAATATTAGGCTATGACTTCCAGTTCTTGAAGGGGATGACCGTAGCGGTAGAGCCTATGGTCGCAGCTGGCAAGGGCTCTATTAAGTTCAAGGATGATGGCTGGACCATTGTTACAGTTGATGGGAAGCCAGCTGCTCACTTTGAGCACACCTTGTTAGTCTCAGATGAAGGATCTGAACCCCTAACTGTAGTAACAGAGGATTTAGAGGAGAGATTTTCCGAGAAAGTTAGAAAGGTTGTTGAACACTATGGGAAGATCTTACAAAAAGAAAAAGAAGAAGAAGGTAACCAGTGAGCCTAAGAACAAGCCTGATGTCCTGGTAGTTGAAGGAACTGTTGTGGAGGCTCTGCCCAATGGCATGTTCAGGGTGGAGCTGGATATGGGACATAAAGTCCTGGCTCACGTATCTGGGAAGATAAGGGTTAACTTCATAAGGATCTCACCTGGAGATAGGGTTGTCCTGGAACTGCCAGTTTACGATCTCACTAGAGGTAGGATTATATATAGAAAGTAAACCTCTGCTTGAGAATTAATTTAGGAAATATCAACTATCTTTTGTAATGCCTTAAGGAAATCTAAGTTCCCTTTCGTAGATGAAGTGAAAGTCTGCTAAGCTGATACCTGAGAGGACCTTAAGGGGGATTTTAGAATTTTTACTTGGGAGGCGAGGAAAACTTTACATGGAAGTAATATAGGGATAAGTTGAGACTATAGGGTACCCTAGGTGCCTTTTAGCTTAAATTTTTATTGGGGGGAATTTTCTTGGGAGAGGCTTCTTTCAGGTCCTCTATAATCCTAGAGGAGATAAGGAAGAAGGTAGAGGAAGAGAAGGAAAAGTTTGAGGAGATCATAAGATCTCAACCTTCTAACTTAGTTGTTAGGCTTGACTATAGACGGTTTCTGGCTAAGTACGGCTTACTTGATGAGTACTATGAACAGAGTCTAATTATCGCTGACCTATTCATTGAGGAGGGAAAATATGAGGCAGCTAAGACGGAACTTGAGAGACTTGTCAGGATCTTCCCTAAGGAGGAGAAGGTTAGGAAGAGGTTGATAGATCTCTACGCTACATTAGGAGATGAGGAGCAGGAGTTTAAGCACGCTCAGAAGCTAGCTACCCTACTTATCCTCAATGACCGTGGTTCAGAAGCTCTTAAGGTCCTTGAGAAACTACAGGAGAAGTTTCCAGATTCCCTTGATATCAGGTTCTCTATCGCTAGGGTCTATAGGGATGAGGGATATCAGAACAAAGCTTTAGCTGAATACGAAGCTATCGCCGCGAAAGCTGAGGCTATAGGAGATATAGACTCAGCTATAAAGGCTAGATCTGAGATTAAGTACCTACTTCCTGATAACATAGAGAACATAAAGGAACTGGCAAGGCTCTTTGAGGAGAAAGGAGACTACCAGCAAGCTATATCAGAGTATAGATCAATCCTTAGATTTGACATCAACAATATAATTGCTCTTGAGGGCTTGGGAAGGGTCTCCTACAAGACTAGGGATTATGGTAATGCTAGGAGTGCTTACAAGAAGCTCCTTAAGATTGATCCTGATAACCCAGAGTATAACCTTATGTTTGGTCTGATAATGATGAACATGAGGAACAAGAAGAACGCTATCCCTCACTTGGAGAAGGCAGCTAACTCGTTCATGGAGATGGAGG
>JALUEN010000083.1:0-748 GCA_027052755.1 bacterium
ACTTCAAAACTCTCGTTGAAAAACTGAGGGCTTTACAGGAGATGTGCTTCTTGGTAAGCCCTCACTGGAAGTTCGTAGAGACTTGGGAGGAGATTGAGGAGTACATAAGATATTGGACTGAGAAGAGGGAGGATCTCCCCTACGATATAGACGGTATAGTTATAAAGGTTAATGAGACCTGGGCTCGTGAGAAGCTAGGACATACAGCTAGATCTCCTAGATGGGCTATAGCCTACAAGTTCCCATCAAAGCGGGCGGTTACCAAGCTAATCGGTGTGAAGTTCAACGTGGGTAGGACTGGTGTCATATCTCCGGTAGCTCAGCTGGAACCTACTAGACTTGAAGGGGCTGTGATAAAAAGCGCTACCTTACACAATTTTGAGTACATAAGGAAACTGGACCTCAGGATAGGGGATACGGTTATAATAGAGCGAGCTGGGAAGGTCATACCAGAAGTAGTGGGTGTCATCTACGAGTTGAGGCCTGAGAACGCTGAGAAAATAGTACCTCCGGAGAGGTGTCCGGTCTGTGGGACGAAGACGGTCTGGGATGGAGCTTACCTCAAGTGTCCTAATCCCAGGTGCCCTGAGAAGGTGAAGGCTAGACTAAAGCATTTCGTGAGCAGGAAGGCGATGGATATAGAGGTCATGGGAGAGAAGCTTATAGAGAAGCTAGTTGACCTAGGGATAGTCAAGGATATACCTGATATATATAAGTTAACGGTAGCGGATCTCATGTCGCTGGAGAG
>JALUEN010000083.1:758-4721 GCA_027052755.1 bacterium
AACTAGCCTCTAAGATTATCGCTCAGATCATGGAGAGCAAGTCCAGACCGCTTCACCGGGTGATCTTCGCTCTAGGTATTCCCAGGGTTGGGGAGCAGACAGCTAAGATCCTAGCAGATAAGTTCGGCGATCTCAGGAAGCTGATGAACGCCTCTTATGATGAGCTAGTATCCATAAAGGACATAGGTCCTGAGACTGCTACCGAGATAGTGAAGTTCTTTAAAGATGAGAACAACAAGAAGTTAGTTGAAGAACTCCTAGCGCTGGGAGTTGGTACATCTAATAGCACCTCTAAGAGGGATTTTGGACCACTTTTCAGGAGGATGAGGTAGCCGTTTTTCGGGGGAATGCTACATGGCGACTTGGTTACCTGATGGAGTCGTTGATCCCAGGTGGTTTGTAGGCGACCCTAATAGGGAGCTTAGAAAATCTAAATTTCTAGGCTCTAAGGCGATGTCTCAGCTACCACCCTACATCCTGGCATCTCCTAGGGTGAGAATGGATATGAACGAGAGCTCTCTTAACACTTTAAAAACTGGAGAGGAGAAGAGCTTGGAAGGAAACTCAGGAAGGTATAGCTCTCCTCAGCTGTCTCAATCGGAGACGAGACTATTGGACGAGGATGAGGTGAAGAACCTGCTAAGCACCTACAGGAGAGCAGGTGAGGCTCAGGATAAGCGATCCGCTGAGGTAATTAGGCTACCTCTGGTATTCTCCTGGTTATTCTCAACTATAAGGGCTAGGTTTGTCAGGAAAAGTTTGAGGGCTACTGCTACCAAGGTTTTTGAGCGACCTTTAAAGAGATACATAAAAACCATTTTAATAGACATGAGCTTGAGGTTAGCCTTTGAGCTATTAAGCCCTAAGAGGGAAGAGGGCTAAGAGAGGTAAGGAGGGATAGACGTGGCTGATAAGCTTTTTAAACCCAGGGGGACACAGGATTTTCTCCCACCTATGAGCGATACCCTTGAGCTGATAAAAGCTAAGATAGCTGATACCTTTAGGAGTTTAGGGTATCATCTCATTGAGACCCCGATATTTGAACATACAGAGCTGTTCCTTCGTTTAGGGGAAGCTACTGACATAGTTCAGAAGGAGATGTACACCTTTAAGGACAGGAAGGGGCGCTCGCTGACCTTGAGGCCGGAGATCACGGCTCCAGTGGTACGAGCTCTCCTTGAAGCTAACCTACATAAGACCTCCGATCTGAAGAGGTTCTACTACATCGGTCCTATCTTCAGATATGAGAAACCTCAGAAGGGAAGGTATAGACAGGCTCACCAGTTCGGGATAGAGGTATTAGGTAGCTCGTCTCCCTTTATTGACTTTGAGGTGATATCTGTCGCGATGAAGGTGTATGAGTCCTTTGGACTAAAGGATCTAAAGGTATCACTTAACTCAATAGGATGTAAGGTCTGCAGGCCTAGGTACAGGGAAGCGCTTCTGGAATACCTGAGCGGTAAAGTTCATGAGCTCTGTGATGACTGTAAAGTTAGGTATAAGCGAAACCCTCTCAGGGTTCTAGACTGTAAGGTAGATAGGGATAAGTTAAGAGATGCTCCTAAGCCTATTGATTATTTATGTGATGACTGCAGAGCTCACTTTAATCACCTTAAGGGACTCCTGGATAAAGCTGGGGTCCCATATGAGGTAGATCACCACCTGGTGAGGGGACTGGATTACTACAACAGGACTGTATTTGAGATAAGGGCTAACCTAGCTGGAAAGTACCTAGAGTTAGCCGGCGGTGGACGATATGATTACCTAGCTCAGGAAATAGGAGCGGATGAGGAGGTTCCTGGATGTGGCTTTGCGGGGGGATTAGAGAGGTTGTACATGATCCTAGAGGAGGCTGGGGCTTTACCTGAGAGGTCTGTCCCGTTAGTTGTGGTGCTTCCACTCAGCGAGAGAGCTAGGGAGAACTTTGTAGCGATCTTTAGGGAATTGAGACCTAAAAAAGTGATATCAGTAGCCTGGGATCTGAACTTGAGGAAGGGACTGAGGTATGCGAATAGGTTAGGAGCTGATGAGGTAATCTTCTTCGGAGATAGGGAGCTAGAGAAAGGCATAGCTGTGATTAGGGATATGAAAACTGGTGATCAGAGGGAGATACAGTTTAGAGATCTCAAGGCTTACCTAGAGTCAGGTTAGCGAAATCAACTTGATGAAATACTCTTGAATGGGGGGATTTAAATGTACGAGCCTTTCCCTGAGGAGATCTATTTGAAGAGGATGGAGAGGTATTATGAGCTGGTCTCTAAGAAACTTAACGTGGGCGGGGTTCTCATCACCTCTAGGTCTAACTACATATACCTATCTGGGTTTCGGGGTAGTGCTGGATATCTCCTCATAACTGATTCAGCTAGGTACCTAATCGTTGATGGACGCTACGAGGAGGAGGCTAAGCGAGATTCAAGGGGAGTAGAGGTGAAGCTCCTTGACTGGCGAGGGAGTCTGTTTCAGGAGCTGATAGATATCATCTCTAAGAGCATTTCATCCAAACTAGCCCTTGACTCATCTATATCTCACAAGGCCTTCAGACAATTTGAAGCTGAGCTACAGAGAAGAGGTAAGGAGGTAGTTCCGACCGGTGATGAGATATGGGAGCTGAGGAGAAGGAAGGATGAGCATGAACTTGAGAGGATGAAGAAGGCTTTGGGTCTCACGGAACAGTTCATGAGGGAAACTATTCTCAGCTTAAGGCCAGGGGTAACCGAGCTTGAGGTGGTGGCTGACTTCATGAAGAGGAGCTATGAGGTAGGAGCTAAGCCATCCTTTGAGCCTATAGTAGCTTTCGGATCAGGTAGCTCTATGCCTCACTATAAACCAGGTGATAGAGCTTTATCTGAGGGTGATATCGTTCTCCTGGATTGGGGTAATTCTTATGGAGAGTACTGTAGTGATATCACTAGAACGGTTTCCCTGAGACCTACGGATGAGCTGAAAAGGGTCTTTCAAGCCGTGTATGACGCTCAGAGTAAGGCGATTGAGTTAGCTAAACCTGGCGTAAAGGTGGCTGATCTAGATAAATCGGCAAGGGAGATCTTAGAGCGATATGGTCTGGAGAAGTACTTCGTCCATGCTCTGGGACATGGGGTTGGAATAGATGTCCATGAACCTCCTAGGGTGTCATCATCTAGCCAGGAGGTTCTGCAAGAGGGAGATGTGGTTACCGTGGAGCCTGGTGTTTACTTTAGAGGAGAGTATGGTATAAGACTTGAGGTTATGATTTATATCGCTAGTGATGGAGCAGTGCTACTAAATAGCTTACATCAGCACCTTGAAGTGGAGAGATACTGAGGTTGAGAGGGCAGAAATGAGTAGCTCTTTAGAAAGAAGCTTGAATCTTAGGTGGATATATCGTGATGGCTGGTATCTTCTAGAGGGTTTGGAGAAGCTGGCTCTATCCCTGAGAGTATCTACTAAGCTGACGGACAAGTTTCAGCTTCAGGAGATCCTGAAGCGATCAGTAGGACTTGATCAGGTTCACTCATCTATCTTGAAGTTCTTAACTCCAGGAGAAGGACTCAATTTAGGTAAATGGGGTTACTTAGTCCCCCTTGAAAAACCTGAGGGGGATGCGATATTGTCCCTGAGGCCTCTTAAATGGAACTTGGTTGTCAGGACAGCTGATTGCTATCCTATAGCCATTCTTGATCTTGGAAAACGAGCAGCTGCGTTAGTTCACGCTGGTTGGAGGGGTAGTTTGAGAGGAGTTCTCCAGGTAGCTTTAGAGCAGTTCATCTCTTTAGGGATACCTGCTGAGGATTTGATCCTCGCCTTTGGGCCTGGGATATGCGGGAGCTGTTATCAGGTAGGGAATGAAGTGATAGAAGCTTTTAAAGTCTATAATTTCTGGCGAGAGTTTATCATGGATGAGAATAGACTGGATCTCTTCAAGTTTAATCTCCTAGTAGCGAGACGATTTGGGGTGAAGATAGTTATCCCTCCTCCAGCTTGCAC
>JALUEN010000084.1 GCA_027052755.1 bacterium
TCTCAGAGGGAACTCCACAGATAGGACACTTCTCTGGAGGTTCTCCCACATGAGTGTAACCACATACTGGACAGATGTAAATATCACCTATCTCTATATCCTGTCCTTTCTCCACCTTCTCCTTGGCCTCTGCGTACAGCTTAGCGTGAATTTTCTCAGCCTCTAAAGCGTAGTTGATGGACCTAACAGCACCTGGCTCGTTCTGTAACTCTGCTACCACCTTGTAAGCAGGATACATCTCCTCTACCTCAAAAGTCTCACCGTTGATACCGGTTTGCAGGTTCTCTGCAGTCTTACCTATGTAACCCAAGTTCCTAGCGTGGTTAGTAGCGTGGACCTGCTCTGCGTAAGCTATCGCCTTGAAAAGCCTAGCGACATTCTTGAAACCCTCTTGCTCAGCTATCTCGCTAAATATGAGGTACTTCATGTGAGCCATGGACTCGCCAGCGAAAGCATCAGATAAGTTCCTCTTTGTCATCTCTCTCATCTAGAGACCCCTCCTCTCCTCTCGGCTTGGCTTTGGATTGAGTTTCGTAATTATTCTACAGTTAGAAATATTTTTCATCAAAAAATAAAATCCTTCAATAAAATAAATTAAGTTTTTGATGCTTCAAGTTGATTTAGGAAAATCTCGAGTTTGATTAGATATGGGAACTGGAGATCTAGTTCCTTCTCTAGTCTCCTTGGTTTCTCTGATTTAACCTTTAGAATTTCTCCATTGGGAAGATGTACTTGATAGATATAGGAACTTATTGACTGGGAGACTGAGGGGGTTTCATCCGGGATGCTCTCAGCTGATAAAACCTCTAATCCTTTTGGGAGGAAGTCGTTTATCAACTTAATTAGCTCTCTCAATCTCTCTTCAGGTATCTCCTCTATGTATATGTCCATATATCCTCTTACTAGCTCATATCCTGTGGGAACTGATGGTCCAGTGTCTATCTTTAACCTCCTCTTCATCCCGCTTCTAGCTAAGCTAACGGATATAAGCCTAGAAGCTCTCTCTATAGCTAAGGTAAGCAGTCTATAGACCTCTTTACCAGATAAGAAACGAGAGAGTCCCTTCTTCCTATACGCTAACCTATATCTCCTGAACTTAGGGGAGGGGGTGAACCCCCTTAGGATTCTATTAACCTCCTCGCGCATCTTATCTAAGTTATCAGCATCATTTAACCTGTATATCCTCACTAACTCTCGTAAATCTGAGGGAGAACAAACCCCACATAAGCTACACCTAGTGGGACGAGTTTCCGGAGTTTCCTCCTCTCTCAACGCTAAGTTCCACTCCTTTAGCAAGAACTCCCTTGAGATCCCTGGATCCACGTACTTCTCCCAAGGTAAGGGGATATCCGTTGACTTCCCCTTAAGGTACCAGCGGATTGATAATCCCTTCCAGTTAAAGGCTTCCTTCCATAAATTGAACTTGAACCACTCATCCCAGAAATCAAACCTCGCTCCTTGTAGCCAGGCTCTGAGGATAACATCTGAGATATCCTCATCGCCTCTCTCTAAAACGCTCTCTATCATCGCCATCCAGGGATCATCTATCTTAATCTCTGAAAACTTCCTGAGGAGTTTGTCTCTCCTGAAAAGTTTCTTAAGATAGCGGCTCTTCTTTAGGACCTCTTCTGGGGAGGGGGCATCTGCCCACTGAAATGGAGTAAAGGGTTGAGGTGTGAAAATGGACATGCTAGCGGTTACCTTTAATCTCTTCACTTTTAGTTTTAAACCAATGTCAATTACTGCTTTCGTTAGATTCTCTACTCCTTTTAGGTCTTCCTCGGTTTCCGTTGGAAGGCCTAGAATGAAGTAGAGCTTAATAGAGTTCCACCCGTTTCTGAAGGCAACCTCCGCTGTGTTCAGTATATCGCTATCCCTCAGCTTTTTATTTACCACTTTTCTAAGACGTTCAGTCCCAGCTTCTGGCGCTATCGTTAAACTTGACCTCCTAAGATCTCCCCATACACTTATAACTTTTTCCAGCTGTTTGGAGCTGTAAAGCGAGGGAAGGGATAGGTGAACACCCCATTTGAGAAGTAGAGGTTTTAATGTCTGTATAACTTGGATGAGTCCTTCCCAATCTCCTACGCTTAGGGATAACAAGGAGAAATCGGGATAGCCAGTGCGCTTGAGGCCTTCAATGATAATCTCTCCTATCCTAGAGGGGGATTCCTCTCTCCTCGGACGGTAATATATCCCAGCGAGGCAGAACCTACAGGTTCTCTCACAACCTCTAGCTATCTCAACTGTTAATCTATCGTGGATGGGTTGGGCTAGAGGGATGAAGTCGGCACTACGAGGATGCCTAACCTGATAGGTCCAGGATCTCTTAGCTCTGTGGGGAATTCCACTTAGAAGCGGTGGTATTAGGAGGTTCTCAAACTTAAGTAGTTCTTCTAGTACTTTAACTTTGGGGGTACCTGCACTTAGATATCTATGAATATCATCTAGTACCTCTTTAAGGTTAGCTTCTGCCTCTCCTACAAAGATAACATCAAAGAACTCTAGTAGGGGAGCGGGGTTGAAGCTAGTTGATCCTCCTAGCATGACGATCTGATCACTATTCAACCTATCCCTCCACCTAAGCGGTATCTTAGCTAGTTTTAAGAAGGTTAGAACGTTAGTTATCAAAAGGTGTACTGGCATACTGAAAGCGATGATGTCAAACTCTCTAGCTGGTTTCTTATAGCCTAGGGATAAAATCTCTAAGCCACTTCTTAAGAGAGCTTCTTCCATATCTGGGAGGGGGACAAAGGCTATATCGCATATAGCCCAGTCCTGAGAGTTAACTATATCACAGACTATCCTAGAACCATAGTGAGATGATCCTACTTCATAAGCATCTGGGTAGATTAAAAGTACCTTTAATTTTTTTTGATCCCATGGTTTTAAAACTCTAAGGGGTTCAAGCCCTAAATATCTAGAGGGACGCTCAACTTTTAGTAGTAGGTTCTCGTACTCGGAGGGTAGTTCCCCAGCTTCTCCTTTCCAAGCCCTCAGCATAAGCTCTAATCTTACATGAACTCTTTATATCTAAACTATATAGAGGTTCAATAAGAGTTAAGGAGAAACCTTTTATTACCTCAAGTAAAATAGAGCAGTAGAAAGGGGGTATAGACCTTGAGAGGTTTGCTGAGTAGAATTTTGATATCCTTGATGCTAATGACCTTCTTATTGCTCCCCGCTAAAGGGGAAAATGTGCATCTGGAGATGGCTTTTACCTCTCATGATGGACTAGTGGTTAAGGCTTACTTCCCGAAACCTGTTAGCGCTAAGCTGTACCTAAAAGTAGGGGAGGAAGAGCTTCCCTTCCACTATCCTTACTGGTATAAGAAGTTCAAGTCTAAGGGGATATCTAAGGAGCACACGTTTAAGATTCCTCCTAAGAAACTGAAGAAGTTCCTGTTCCCAAAGTACACCTATTGGATACAGGTAATCGGCCAGAACGAGAAGAAGAGGTACATCTCATACCCTGTCCCAGTTAGATTCACATTAGTAAATGACAGGTTAGTTCAGGTACCTATAAAGTCTTACTACATAGCTGGAATTTACAATGGAAAGGTGAGGATAATCCTTGAGCTGAGCAAGCCGTCTATAGCTCAGCTAAAAGTCTTTAATGAGAGGGGCGAGGAGATTATTAGGGTGACATCTCATAACAAGGTTGGAACTCCTTCAAGGAAAAAAGTACATGATTTCATCGTTTCCTTGAAGCCTGGGAAGTACTATTATCAGTTGAGCTTGTTATATCCTATGGTCAGTACACCGAAGATCAGCTTCCAGGTGCCTGGGGATAACTTCAACTTCGTGGCTATGGGGGATTCAAGAAAAGCGAAGGCCCCTGAATCCCTTTACAGCTACAACGGTGTTGCTGTAGAGCCTTTAAGACATCTATTAAACCAGGCCTACCTCCATAACGCTAACGCTATCTTCTTTAACGGAGACCTGATAACCGGATACACCGGCAAGTGGGAGGATGCCCTTGAGCAGTTTAACACCTTCAAGGCTCAGTTCTACTCAATATGGAGAAGCGTACCCCTATACCCGATGCCAGGTAATCATGACCTGTCCTCACCCTGGAAGTACACGGATAAGGAGAACATCGTCGTGGATCCTGAGCCACCTCACTCAGCTGAGAATTACTGGCAGAGCCTGTGGTACCTTCCCGAAAACGCTCCTACACCTCCTGCTGACCACCCTCCAACAAAGGAGATAATCTACTCCTTAGATATGGGTAACTCTCATTTTGTCGTCCTCAACCCTTACTTTAAGTTTATCGGCTACGCTAGGTGGAACCCAACTCTTCCACCTCTTCACGGTAAGTACTGGGGTAGGCTATCTCAGTTCCAACTTGATTGGCTAGAGAGGGATCTTAGAGAAGCGCTTAAGAGGGGTAAGAAAAACTTATTTGTCTTCATTCACATACCATTAGTACCTGCATCCACAGTTTACGCTAAGCGAGGACTTAACTCAACTCCTGAGGGACGAAAACTAGCAGAGCTTCTCAGCAAATATGGCGTTGCTGCTTTAATCGTTTCTCACGAGCACTTGTACTCTAGGATTCTCGTTGATGGAGAAGTGATAGATACAGTTAGGAGACCTTTCTGGCAGGTAAACACTAGTAGAGCTGGTGCTCCTTTCAGAGTTCCAGACACCAGATTGAGCTATAAGGATAAGATAGTTAAGACTTCTATTAGAAACCACTTAGTTCTATTTAAGGT